>CAYGMA010000021.1:0-10895 GCA_964351045.1 uncultured Holosporaceae bacterium
CATGTGCATTTTGACCACCTTCAGCCGCAATCAACTTGCGAATAGAGGCAAGCACTTCATCCATAGAGGCCTCTTCTTCTTTTTCGGAAGAATCCTCATTTTCAGAAGCGGTGTTCTGGCTCACCCATTCTTCTTTTTCGTCTGAATTATACTGCACCATTGTCTCCCTTGTTATCTTCAGCCTTAGGCTTAGAATTAATTCTATCTAAAAGTGGATCATTTTTCCACCCAAACGCACCATACTCTTTTATAGACATATCTAGATATGGAGTCTCTCCTTTTTGAGGAAGGTCTGCCTGCTCAACTTCACTTTTAAAAGCTTCAGGCAACTTACCAATGAAATAAAGAATCTCATAAGATTTTTCCAAGCTATTCTTCTTACTTCTAATGAAAGCCGTATTTGCTTGGGCTGCCCGTGCAATGGCCTCTAAAACATCCAAATATCCAGCTGTTCCAGCATTATACTGCTCTTGAACCGCTTCCAAAGAAAGGTCTGCTGCTTTAATTTGCGCTTGGTGTTTATCAAGGTTTGCTGTGGCCGTTTTATATTGGCTCCACACATCAAATAACTTCAGCACAAACTGACGACGCGTATTCATTTCATCAAGCCGTGCTTGTGCATGGGCATATTTTTTTCCTCTCACTTGAGAGTGAAGAGCCCCCGTGTAATCAATTGGCACACTTAAATTCAGCGTAAGCGTTGCACTGTTTGTACGAGTCCAATCAATTTTTCCTGTTGTTGATCCACCATGTGTTGATGTCCAAGAACGTCCACCGCTCAAACTTAAAGACAGATTTGGCGCCAAAGAAGCCTCTGCCCCAACAACTTGTTGCTCGGCGATGTCAGCTGCCAGCTTTTTTTCCTGCAGAGTTGGGCTTTGAGCAAGGCCAATTTCACGAATAAGCTCAAAAGAAGCCGGAAGTGCAGAAGGAGCAATATCTTCCAAAGACTCTGGTAGAGACTCTCCCGTCAAAATCTCATAAGATTTCTCTGCAATGTCCAAAGCCGTTTCTTGCGCTGCAAGTTCTGCTTTTGCTTCTTCTGCTTGCGCTTTAGTTGACTCTAAAGACGTTATGTTTTCCAAGCCATAATCCGCTCGAATTTGCATATTTTCAGCACGCTTTACCAAAAGGTCTTTCTTACGTTCTGCGACTTTTACCAGCGCCCTGGTCTCAAGCACTGTTAAAACAGACTTTATAACACTAAAAATAGAAGCATTTTGAGCGTTTTCATACCGTGTTTCTTCTAAAACATCTGATAGTTTTGCAACTTTAACGCCTGCATCAATTTCACCACCGGTATAAAGTTTTTGTTTTAGTTCAACCCCTGCAGACGCTTGCTGCGAAATCGTTCTTCCTTGAGTTGGATAGCGCCCATACGTACCATTTGTAGGGATATAACGCTGAACACTTTTCTTTTGGCCAATTGTTGAAGAACCGCTGGCAGTTAAACCAATCGTAGGCCACCGCGCAGACTGCGCTTGCAAAACCCCTTCCTTAGCGGCTTCACGCTTTGCATCTGCCCCCAAAAGCGTTAAATCATTTTTCAGGCCTTGTTCAGCACTGCGCTTTAAAGTTCCATTTGCAGGAAGTGGTGTCTTTTCCCCAAAACACAAGAAAGAAAAAGAAACAACAAAAAAAGAAGAAATCAAAGAAGTATTCATATAATCAAAACCATATTTAATTTTCATACCCAGTATGTAAGCTTTTTTTAAAAAAGATCAAGAGCCACAAATTATTCCACCTTCTTAAAAGATGTTCGAGGAACATGCGTGTTTTCAACAAACTGTAAATTAATTTCTTCTGGCGCTGCATCAGTCTCAGAGTAAATTTTCTCTTGTTCAAACTCTACAGTCTCTCCTGGAAGCGCTAAGTTATCCTTAGCTGCAAAAGACCAACTATCTATCTTACACAGCCCTTTTTCTTGAAGAGCGTCTGTTCCAAATTTTTGGCGTTCCCACCAAGATTGTTTTTCACAGTCTGCTTTTCCATAAACGGTCACCCTCACATGCGGGACAATACGTGCTTCTTGTTGTGTCGGCTCATACCTAATTTTCCCCCGAATGGTAAGCTTCCAACCATCCTCTGTCGGTTCTTTGAAGAAGGTCACCCCTGAAAAAGAAAATGATTCCACACGTCTATTCACAGGAAGCCCCAAGGCCTCATAAGCCGCCTCTGTTTGGGGCAAAACAGCTACCACATGATAACGCATAAACACCAAGATAGGCAACGTAATCAAAACAGCAATTAAAAGATATAGCGTCCAAACTAATTTTTTCTGCTTGGAAGAGACTTTATAAACCTGAACAGAATCGTCTTCTTTTTTTGTAATTTCCGGAAGTGTTTTTTTTAAAGCGTCTATTTTGTGCGCACAAGGTGCGGAAGATGCAGACGAAAATACCCAAACATGCTGACACGCCGAACACTTCAATTTTGGCGTTCTCTTGCTTTTCAGAAGAGTTTCATTTACTTGAAAGTTTTTTTCACAACTTGGGCAGGTTATAATCATTTTTTTTCTTAAATTCCACACGGCATCATACACCATTTTTTACCACAATAAAATGGGGAGGATTTTCGGCTCTTATTTAGTGGCCTAATGCCGTCTCAGTTTTCGCACATAAGCGGCCCAATCACGCTGTCCCAAATGCTCTTCAAACGTCAATACATCTTCTCGCGCCTGCAAACATACCTCCCGCGAAGGGATACAGAGGCGCTCACGTGGGTTTAACAAACATTGAATCTGACACGCTTTTTCTAAGTGATACTGAAAAAAGAAAGCTTCCTGAAGCGTTTTACCACACACAATACTCCCATGATTACGCAGCATAAGAATGGGGTTCTCTTGTGCAAAAGTTTGCGCCAATGCCATCCCTTGAGTTGCTTGATGCAATGTGAGGGCATGATAGTCAAAGTAGCTCACCCGCTCATAGAAATGATACGCATGCTGGCTAATAGGCAACACCCCATCTTTTTCAGCTGAAACAGCAATAGCAGCCGGCGTATGCACATGAAAGACAGCATGAACATCAGGACGCGCCTGATAAAGAGCACTATGAATCGCATACCCCGTAGGGTTAAAGTTTGCCCCATGAGGTGAAACAACACGCCCCTGAAAATCCACTTCTAATAAATTGTCCGGCGTTACTTCTTCAAAAAGCAGTCCAAACTGTTGAATAAAGAAATGATCCTTTTCCGGGTGTCGATGTGTCAGATGCGTATACGTAGAATCATCCCACCCTAATAGAGCAAAAATTTGATACGCATCCGCTAAATTTTGACGAATTTCATCAACAGTTAGTGTCGTTTTCATTTTAAGTTAGTCGTTGTTTTTTGCTAGAATACATATATAACACCCTTAAATAAATAGGATTTAGTATGCAAAGAGGTCTTTCTTCCAGATGTTTAAAAGTTGGTGAAGAAGTTAAGCGCGCCTTGGCCCTGATTTTTCAAGAAATTGGAACCCTTGATCCACGTCTTGAAACAGCGATGGTGACTGTCACAGAAGTTCAGATGTCAACAGATGTTAAAACAGCTAAAGTTTTTTTGCTCCCTCTAGGCGGCCTCAAAGGCCAACAGGTCCTTTCTTATTTAAAAGACATAAAGCCCTTAATTCGAAAAGAGCTAAGCCGCAAAGTTTATTTAAAAAACACCCCTGAACTTATTTTTGTTCTTGATCATTCTTTTGCAGAAGGGGATCAAATTTCAAAAATTCTTCAAACCACTTCCGTTCAACAAGATCTTCGTAAGGCAGATGACGACAACTCCTAAAAAATCTGGGTGGCTATGCCTTAACAAGCCATTAGGCATCCCATCAACAAAGCTCCTAAATCGCCTTAAAAAATACTTTCCTAAAACAAAAATTGGTCATGCTGGCACATTAGATCCCCTTGCCTCTGGCGTTTTACCTGTTGCCATTGGAGAAGCAACAAAAGTCATTCCTTATGCCCAAGACAAAACAAAAACCTATTTCTTTGAAGTCACCTGGGGCGCACAAACCGGCACCGATGACCTTGAAGGAGACATTATAAAAGAAAGCGCGAACCGACCGTCCCTTGAGGCAATTTCAAACCTCTTACCCTCCTTCACAGGCACCATCCAACAACGTCCACCCAGTTATTCGGCCTTAAAAATAAATGGGAAACGGGCCTATGACTTAGCCCGCTCTGGACAAGAGGTATCGTTAACGCCACGCTCTATTGATATAGAAGCATTCACGTTTTTAGAACACACAGGCAAAACCACGTCCTTCGAAGTCACATGCGGAAAAGGAACGTATATTCGAAGCCTTGCCCGCGATTTAGGGATTCAATTAGGGTGTTACGGGCATGTAAGCATCCTTAAACGTCTTAAAGTAGGCCCGTTTTCTCTTGAAAATTCTTTTGATGGAAAGAATTTACTTGAAAACACAGGGCACCCTGATATAGAAAGTCAGTTAATGCCGCTTGGATGTGTACTGGACGACATCCCGGATATCATGCTCTCAAAAGGCCAGGAAGCCTTGATCCGGACAGGACAATGCCTTCCCCTTGAGAGGCAAGATCCTTCATTGAAAGGGCTTGTGGTCTGCAAAACGTCAGACGGCACTGTATGTGCCATGGCTGATGTGAGAGATGAATTTGTTCATCCAAAGCGTGTTTTTAACCTGGATTAAAGAAAGGACTATACGATGTCGATTACAAAAGAAAACAAACAAAAAATTATTAAAACCCACGCTAGAAACGAAGCAGACACAGGGTCTCCTGAAGTTCAAGTTTCCGTCTTAACAGAGCGCATCAAAAACATGACAGCGCATATGCAAATGCACAAAAAAGATCTTCACTCTCAAAGAGGGCTGATTGGTATGGTTAACAGACGTCGCAAACTTCTTAAATATCTCAAAAATGTAGATCAAGAACGTTACCAAGCTTTAATTAAAACGCTTGGCCTCCGTCATTAATCTTATCCGTCACACACACCTCCTCACTGAGTGCAAACGGTCTTAAAAAATAAAGGAATATAAATGTTTAATATTGTTAAAAAAACACTTAATTGGGGAGGAAAAGAGCTCTCCTTAGAAACAGGCCGTTTTGCGCGTCAAGCTGATGGTGCTGTAATGGTGCAAATGGGTGGCACGTCTGTTCTTGCAACCGTTGTTGCAGAAAAAGAAGCAAAAGCAGGCCAATCATTCTTTCCTTTAACAGTTCATTATCAAACAAAAACATATGCTGTGGGAAAAATCCCCGGCGGATACATTAAGCGTGAAGGACGTCCAACAGAAGTTGAAACTCTTGTTTCTCGTTTGATTGATCGCCCTATTCGCCCTCTTTTTCACCCGAATTTTAAAAACGAAGTTCAAGTTATTTGTACGCTATTAAGCTACGATAAAGAGCAAGATCCATCTATCTTAGCCATGATTGGTGCGTCAGCAGCCATTAGCCTTGCAGGTCTTCCATTCTTTGGGCCTTTAGCAGCTGCACGTGTGGGGCTTATCAATGATAAGTTTGTCCTCAACCCAACCCACCAAGAAATGGAAAACTCAAAACTCGATCTTTCTGTTGCTGGAACAAAAGAAGGGGTCTTGATGGTTGAATCTGAGGCGCATGAGCTTTCAGAAGACAAAATGCTTGAAGCAGTGATGTTCGGCCACAAAGAATTCCAATCTGTCATTAAGTTTATTGAAGACTTCAAAAAAGAAGCTGGAAAACCTGACTGGGATACCAGCGCTCTTGCCAATCCAGAAGAAGACGCATTAAAGAAAAAACTAGCTGATGCCCTTCAAAAGGATCTCGAAAAAGCCTACGAAAACAAAGAAAAAATGGCACGTCACACAGCTCTTGATGCCATTAGCGAAAAAACGCTCAGTCTTTTTTCAGAAGAAGAGCTCACCCCTGAGTTCACAACGCTTCTTCAAAAGCTTCTTAAACACTTGAAAAAAGATCATGTGCGGGGCATGCTTCTCAAATCTAAAATCCGGATTGATGGCCGAAACGTTGATCAAGTGCGTCCTATTGATATAGCCATGAATATCCTCCCACGTGCTCACGGAAGTGCCCTTTTCACCCGTGGAGAAACTCAAGCATTAGCCGTTACAACTCTTGGCACGCCTGATGATGAACTCATGGTTGATGCGCTAGAAGGAGAATATCGCGAGCGCTTTATGCTTCATTATAACTTCCCTCCTTTTTCTGTTGGAGAAACGGGTCGCATGGGCTCTCCAGGTCGCCGGGAAATTGGGCATGGAAAGCTTGCTTGGCGCGCGCTTCACCCTCTTC
Source organism: uncultured Holosporaceae bacterium (assembly GCA_964351045.1). Lineage (GTDB taxonomy): Bacteria > Pseudomonadota > Alphaproteobacteria > UBA7879 > UBA7879 > UBA7879. Next base: position 6,252 of record CAYGMA010000021.1, read on the forward strand.
TTCCTAAAAAAGAAGACTTCCCTTACACGCTTCGCCTTGTATCTGAAATCTTTGAGTCCAATGGATCTTCTTCTATGGCAACCGTTTGCGGGGGCTCCTTGTCCATGATGGATGCTGGCGTTCCATTGAAAGATCACATTGCGGGAATTGCTATGGGTTTGATCAAAGAAGATAAAGAATTTGTTGTTCTCAGCGATATTCTTGGGGATGAAGATGATCTAGGAGATATGGACTTTAAAGTCGCTGGAACCAAAAACGGGATCACAGCCCTTCAAATGGACATTAAAATCACCAGCATCAATGAGCAAATCATGAAAACAGCTCTTGAACAAGCGCATCATGGTCGTTTGCACATCATTGGAGAAATGGAAAAAGCCATTCCAAGCAGCCGGGATCATCTCAGTGAGTTCGCTCCACAAATGCATTCCATGCAAATTGCTGTAGATAAAATTCGTGATGTTATCGGATCTGGCGGAAAAGTCATCCGGGATATTTGTGAAAAATCTGGTGCAAAAGTAAACATCGAAGATGATGGAAAAATCATCATCTCTGCTGTTGGCGCAGAAGCCATCAACACAGCGAAAGAGATGATCAACACCATTGTTGAAGAGCCTGAAGAAGGAAAAATTTACAAAGGAAAAGTTGCTAAGATCACAGATTTTGGAGCCTTTGTTGATTTCCTCGGAACGTCTGGCCTTGTTCACATCAGTGAGATTTCAGAAGAACGGATTAAAAGCGTTGAAGATCACCTCAGCGTTGGCGATGAAATCGATGTAAAAGTAATTGGCGTTGACAATCGAGGCAAGGTTCGCCTAAGTATTAAAGCAATTAACGCACAAGAGTAAAGGGTATCCTTCGGCTATGATTCATTTAAAAAACCTTCTCCTTTCAGGGAAACATGTTCTCCCCCTCATCGAAGGAGGAAAAGGGATTGCCGTATCCACAGGCCTCAGTGCTGGAGCCTGGGCCAATGCCGGCGGTGTTGGTACTTTTTCAGGTGTTAATGCAGATGCCTATGATGAAAACGGCAACTTTATCCCTGTGGTTTATAATGGAAAAACACGCCGAGAGCGTCACCTAGAACTCATTGACTACGCCATTAAAGGGGGCATTACCCAAGCACGGATTGCCTATGAAACCGCAAAAGGAAACGGGCGGATTCACATGAATGTGTTGTGGGAAATGGCTGGTGCAGAAAAGATTTTGCACGGCGTATTGGAAGCCACAAAAGGATTGGTTCATGGCATCACTTGTGGTGCCGGAATGCCGTATCGCTTGGCTGAAATTGCCTCTAAATACAACGTTTATTATTATCCTATTGTCTCCTCTGCTCGAGCGTTCAGCGCTTTGTGGCGCCGCGCTTACCACAAATTTTCCGACATGTTAGGCGCCGTTGTTTATGAAGATCCATGGCTAGCGGGCGGGCATAATGGTCTTTCAAATGCCGAAAGTCCTGATAAACCAGAAAATCCTTATCCACGTGTCAAAGCCCTACGCGAAACCATGCGTGCCCTCGGCCTTGCAGCCACACCTATTGTCATGGCTGGTGGTGTTTGGCATTTAAATGACTGGAAAGACTGGATTGATAATAAAGAACTCGGCCCTATTGCTTTTCAATTTGGAACACGCCCTCTTTTAACGCAAGAAAGTCAAATTTCAGACGCGTGGAAGAAAAAGCTCCTCACGTTGAAAGAAGGAGATATTTATCTTAATAAATTCAGCCCCACTGGGTTCTATTCTTCTGCGGTTGAAAATGACTTCTTAAACGAGCTCAAAGGCCGTTCAGAGCGTCAAGTAGCGTATCAAAGCAAAGAAACTGAAGACTTCACCACCCCTATTCCTTATGGACCACGCGGGCGATTGATTTATATTCAAGCTTCTGACCTTGAAAAGGTAAATGGATGGAAATCAGAAGGCTACACCACATCTTTAAAAACTCCCGACGATACCGTCATTTTTGTAAGCCCTGAAAAAGCACAAGAAATCAACAAAGATCAAGTTGATTGTATGGGCTGTTTAAGTGCCTGCATGTTTAGTAACTGGTCTCAAGGAGAATCCGGAACAACCGGTCGCAGGGCAGACCCACGGTCTTTCTGCATTCAAAAAACCCTTCAATCCATTGCTCATGGTGGCTCTGCTGAAGATAACTTGATGTTTGCAGGACATGGTGCGTATCGTTTTGCCAGCGATCCGTTCTACAAAGATGGGTTCATTCCAACAGTCAAACAACTGGTTGAGCGCATTCAAACTGGAGAATAGCCATGCGACAAGTGGGTTGTTATCTCTCTCTTTTTGGTGTTCTCTTCGGAATCCAGTTTAGCATTTCAGCCCATCCCTCAACGCCTCCTCTGCCAAAATTTGTTGCCACAAAAAACGCGCCCTGCAACATGCGTGTTGGCCCCGGAAAGCAGTTTCCAGTAGATTGGGTTTATAATTACCCCGGCACCCCTTTTAAGGTTCTTGCAGAGTTTCAAGGCTGGTACAAAGTGAAAGACATCACCGGCACCACAGGCTGGATTATAAAACCTCTCTTAACCAAACGCCCCACAAAGATGGTGTTAAAAGAAACACAGCTTCTTAAAACAGATACACCAAACAGCCGTATTCAAGCTGTTTTAAAACCCCACGTAATTGTCTCCATCAAATCTTGCTCTAAAAAAGCCTGTAAAGCCACGCTCAAACACGAAAGCTTAAAGCTTTCTGGATATCTCAACCCCCAACATCTTTGGCCTTTATAGGGACTTTTTTGTCCTGAAATAGGGGAAAATTTTTTAATCGAAGCAGGCGTGTTGCATATCAGAAAATATTATAAGTCACGTTATGGGCTCTAATTCTTAGATCCAATTTTTACTTAAATATGAGAATTCATTTGAATACCATAACGTTATAGTTTATAGTTTAATGGATGACATTTGATTGGCTAACCGATAAAAAAAAGCGTTTAGATGGTTTTCGTCCATTGCCGGAGGCGCTTGTTCGAAATTTAGAGGATTGGTTTCGGGTGGAACTCACCTATACGAGCAATGCGATTGAAGGCAATACCCTCACGCGCAAAGAGACTGCTCTAGTCGTTGAAAAAGGGCTGACAGTTGGCGGAAAATCACTAACAGAGCACCTTGAGGCAGCCAATCATGCTCAGGCGCTTGATTGGGTTAAAGATCAGATTAAACGCAAGCCCTCAAGCCTGACAGAAAACGACGTTCTGCATATACATAATGTTATTTTGAAAGGTATTGATGATGCCAATGCAGGGCATTACCGCTCCGTACCCGTTAGAATTTCAGGGTCGGCAGTTATTTTGCCAAATCCGCGAAAAGTTCCTGATTTAATGCAGGGCTTTACAGAGTGGCTTTCACGTGATCAGACTCTCCATCCAGTAGAGCTCGCGGCCGAGGCACATTATCGTCTTGTGACCATACACCCATTTGTTGATGGAAATGGTCGAAGTGCCCGCTTGCTGATGAATATGATTTTACTTATGAATGGGTATCCAGCTGCTATTATCCGAAAACGTGATCGCTTGGCTTATATCGACTCATTAGAAAAAGCGCAGCTTGGGGGCTCCAAAGATGACTATTTAAAAATTATCTCTAGGGCCGTTGATAGATCTCTAGATATCTATTTGAAAGCGGCTTTGGGTGAAGATGTTGAGCCCATTGATAGAGATACATTTCTTAAAATTGGAGAACTTGCCAAACAAGTTGGCGAACGCAATTCCACCATCCGTCACTGGACAAAAGAAGGGCTCTTGAAAGTCGCTGAGATCACAGAAGCCGGTTATCAACTTTACGCACCTGAGATGGTGGATGTCATTAAGAAAATCCATGCTTTAAAAGAACAACGTCTCACGCTGCAGGAAATAAAAGAGAAGCTCTTTGACGCATTATAATCACTCTGATGTTAAATAATGGTGACCTATCCTAGAGACGCTCCCCTCTTACGCCCTGAGGTTCTTTTTCTACGTCCTTCCTCCCTCTCTACGCCCTGGGGCTTCTTTTTTTCTCTACGCCCTGGGGCTTGACCCCAGGGTCCAGTCAAATAAAGCGCGCAGCTCAACTGATCATAAAAAAAAGAGGCGTTCCGCCCCATTGATCAATTACTGCCTCCCACGATCAAGTCGCAGAATGTAGAAGGAGGAGGCGAGATGACACGTGCGGGATAAGACTTAAAGCTCAAAAAAAAGAGCTCCCGCAGGAGCTCTTCACACAGATGAAAAAGGGGTTCTAAATCTGACTATTCGTCATCGTCATCTTCGCCACCACTAAAGTCTTGCTCAAAGTCTAAAGATGGATCTACTTTTACTTTTTTACCTGCTACATCTTGTCTTCTTTTAGCTAATTCTTTCTTCAAAGTCTCTTGAAGAGCTACCTGCGGATCAACCTGTTTAGGCTTATCTGCCAATTTCCTATCTTTAGCCGGTTTTAATTTCACGCCCTTAAGGCCTTCAAGAAGATCTCCTTGACCCCCAACCGTTTTTCCTGCTGCTTTGTTTTTTGCCCTGTTTTCCCGTGCAAGCGCAAAAGGATCTTTTGAGCTGCTCATATTTCCTGGAAGAGGTGGAGGAGGTGGCGGCGGCGCGCTAGAAGGAGGCGGTGGTGGAGTAGGGGCACCCGTTCCATGCGGTGGAAGAGGTGGTGGCGTTGG
>CAYGMA010000022.1:0-6387 GCA_964351045.1 uncultured Holosporaceae bacterium
TCCCGAATATACGTTAGATAAATTTTTTTACTCGAATAAAAATAATTACTCTAAGAAAAACATCCAACGTGTTATGGCGTTGGGGCAGCTTTATTTTTATATAGTTGTTCAGAAGAATTCAGGTATTGAAACTATCGATGATTTAAAAATGAAAAGTATAAGCATTGAGCCTGGTGATCAAATGTCTAGTGCCGTGGTGGATGAGTTGCTGTCTACGCATGGATTGAAACAAAACAAAGACGTGATGGTTTATAAAGCGCAGCGTTTGAGAACAGCAATTCCAAAGTTTTGCGCTCAAAAATACAATGCCCTTGCTTTTATGGATACTAATCCAAGCTTTTTTCTAGCGCTTATTAATAAGTCTTGTTCTGCTAAGATTTTAAAAATATCGTCAGAGGATTTAACAAAGCTTTCTGAAAAAAACAAAGCTTTTGAACTTGTTCACTTTAATGAACAAGAAAAGTTTAATGGAGATTCCGGAATTGATATGGCTTTAAGCACGCCTCTTATTTTAATTGTGAACAACTCTTTATCTGGGAAGTTTGTGTTTGAATTGTTAAAAGAAATTGAAGAAAATTTCTTTTTTATCACAGCTTATCATCCTTCTTTGAAAAACTTAAAATTTGAAGAGAGCTTTAATAATCCATCGATTCCAGTGCATATCGGGGTAAATTGGTTTTTACGGAGTATTAAGCATCACCAAGAGAAAAAAAATGGGGCGTTTGTTTCCCAGTCTTTAGAGACAGGTTCTGATAAGCAAAAGAGTAATGCGGAGTCAAAAAAAGATGAGAGAAAAGGTCAGGACAGCTCAGAGAAGTCAACTGATTCTATGCTTGAAAAAGAGAAAGATGAATAGGCGGAGGATGATAAATTTACGTGTGTTTAAGTGGTATATTTTTGGTGCCCTGATTATTTTAGGAGGCTGTTCTAGTACAGAAAATTCTCTTAAGCCGTATGACGAAAGCTCCATTTGTAAGCTTCTTGGATCTCCTGAAATTGAAGAATCAGCAATGATTTCTGAGCATGAAAAAAAAGGTATTCAGGCTCTTTATGAAGGTGATTTAGAGCAGGCAAGTGAATCGTTTAATCAGGCTGTTACTAAAAATCCTGAAATGGCGCTGCCTCATTTTTTAAATGGGTTGACATACCATCTCATGGCAAAAGCAGGCCAAGGGAAAAAGTTAGATGTGGCTGAGGTTGGATATGACTTGGCTCTTAAGCGAGATAAAAATTATAGTTTTGCCTATTATTATCGGGGAATTTTGAAGCTGGAGCAAAAACGATATAAAGAGGCACAAGAAGATTTTGCAAGTGCGGTTTTGCACAAGCCTAAGAATGCAAAAATGCTCCATGGTCTTGCTATTAGTTCTTATTATGTTGGAGATATTACAACAGCAGCTGGTGCCATTCAAAAAGCATTAGATCTGGAGCCTAAAAACTCTAAGTTTCTTCATACAGCAACAATGATTATGGCAGCTGGAGGAAAGTTTAGTGAAGCTGAAAAATTACGAGGTCGACTTAAAAAAGAAGAGAACAATGAGCGGAAAGCACGATTTTTAAAGAGTCGGCTAAATGATTGGATAAACTTTCACACAAAATACTTACGTTTGGCCTCTGATGAAGATGGTGAGGGGCTAGCTGGAAGTGGTTTTGACAGCTTGAAAAAAGAGCCTGGAGTTTCATCAGAGGGATCAGATGGGGAAGGGAGTGATGGAGAAAAAAAGGCAGAAGAAATAGATTCCCGTATGGTGATTGTGGATGTGGTGTTGATTTTGACAGAAGAGGATACATCTGATGTTTATGGACTCCATTTACTTGAAAACCTTAAGTTAAACTTTGGGCCAACAGGGGGGAACTTTCTAGAATTTGGATCAGGAAGTGGATTTAATACGAGTTTTTCACCAGAGACAGCATCAGGCTATAGCTCTGAGGGGTCAAAGTTTAAGAATTTTCAGTATATTCTTCAAAAAATTAACGTTCCGGCTGTGACGTATAGTATTAATGCGGCGAAATCAGATGGAACGCGGAGTGAAATTCTAGCGCGTCCGACCCTTTTAGCGCGGCATGGAAAGTCTTCCCAATTCTTCTCTGGAAATGATGTGACATTTGGTGTGAGCACCAACAATAACGTTGACTTAAAAGAAAAACAGATAGGGGTCTTCTTAATTGTGACGCCTCATATTTTAAAAGATGGGCGTGTGAATATTAAGTTAGATGTGAAGCGAAGCTTTTTTGTGCCATTAAGCTCTGACGTTACTTTGCAAAGCACTTCTACAGGTTTCCAAACGTCTACAACACGGCTTATTTCAGATGTGGTTTTAGAAGCAGGGGATACGCTTGTTTTGGGAGGGTTGAGTGATCGAGTTCAGACCAACAAAAAAGAAGGAACATCTATTTTAGGAGACATACCAATTTTGGATTTCTTTTTCTCTCGGAAAACAGAAAGTAAGAAATATAAATCCGTGATTATTTTGGTTACACCCCGTTTGCCGCAGTATACATACAGAACAACGCGGTCATTAAAGCGCCAAGCAAAACGGAAAAAAACATCCCTTGAGATGGCTGCTCTTGATGAGGTAAGAGGACGCTATTCTGATTGGTTTAGGGTTTATAGTAACTTGGGGGCTATTTTTGATCGCTTGCAGGCAAATCAGCTTTACCGCGAGTTTAGGACAGGGGATGTGAGTCTTGAAAAATGGGAATCTAAGTATAACGTTCTTCCTCAGGTTGAGGACGCACTTGGCTCTGTTTATTAAACTTGATCACGGCGGCTTTTAAACTTTTTCCCTCGTAAAAAAATAGTTTCTGGAATTGGTTGATTAACAACGGGGTTTAAAAACTCAACCGTTGTTATGTTGTTTTGAACGTCTTTCACTTGCCACCCTTGAAGGAGGTTATTCTTTTCATTGAAGTAAAGAGATAAAGTGAAAGTCTCTTCAGGGTCTGTCAGAATTACGGTGATGGTTTCATTTTGTGTGTAGAGTGCTTTTAATTTAACATTCTTTGTTAGTGAGATTTTTTCGTTGAGAAGAAACTGCGCAGGGGTTTTATCAATTTCTAAGGTAGCTTCTTCTTCTTGTGCGGCATCATAAAAGGTTAGCCATCCATTTTTAGCTAGAATGCTTGAGTTTTCAGGAACGGTGTATTCGAATTTTAAATGGTGCGGACGGCTTAAATAAAAAACTCCTTTAGACTGAGATCCATCAGCATTTAACTGGAGAAATTCGGCTTGATAGGTTGTGATTTCATTGAGGGATTTTTCAAGGTCACACACAGTGATGGCATGAGAAACAGTAGAGCTTAATAAAATGAAAAAAGAGAAGAGTATTTTGAGCATTATTTATGAAAGGGATTTATTTTTTGAAAAGAGCTGGAAATAAAAGTTTTAAGATGAGGAATCATAGCCACATCTTTAAACCGTTTGTTCATAAAAGAAAGTGTTTTTTCAATGGGGTGTTGGCGGTTTTTGAGCCAATAAAGAAACGTGGCTTTGTAAATATATCCAAGCAATAGGCGTTTACTGTAGTAGTTGAAGTCAGTTGCTGTATCGCCTGCAAAATACCAGATAGAGTTCAAGGTGCTCCACTGCATTTTTCGCAACAAAGAAAGTCGTAAAGGGTGAGACGCATACTTTAAAATAGCCACTGTTTTTTGAGGGTGGTCAGAAAAAAAACGCATTCTTTTCTCAAGCGCTTGTTGTACCTTCTCGTGTGTTCTAAGCGTTTTAAGAGTCTCTGGGGCAAAGGTTTTTAAAAGCAGTGTGTCTATATAAGAGTTAAGCTCGAGCAAGGCGCTGTCTAAATCACCCTTAAACAAAATACGAGGGAGATTTGTATCGAGTTGAGCTTCTTTAGAGGCAGTTTCTAGTGTTTCAAAAGACCAAAAACAAGGTGTTTTGAGCTGTAAAAAGGCGTCAAAAAGCTGTGTTTTTAGTGTTTCTACAGAATTCATACCCCACTATACCAGAATTGCTCGTCAAAAAAAGCTGACAATCGGTATTAATTTGCTATAACTCAAGAGAAGGAGTTTTTAATGTTAGATAAGCAGTTTGATTGGGTCTCTTTAGAGCAAAAAACCTTAGAAAAATGGCAAAAAGAAGACTGTTTTGCCACGGATATGGAACAAGAGGGAGATCCTTTTTGCGTGATTATGCCGCCTGCAAATGTGACGGGATCTTTGCATTTAGGGCATGCATTGACCTTTACCATTCAAGATATTTTGGTGCGCTACAAACGGCTTTGTGGAAAGAAAGTTCTTTGGCAGCCTGGTACAGATCATGCGGGGATTGCAACGCAAATTGTTGTGGAGCGGCAATTAAAGGAAGAAGGCTTATCTCGGCATGATTTGGGACGAGACGCTTTTTTAGAGCGTGTGTGGCAGTGGAAAGAGCAATCAGGCGGCGCCATCATTAATCAATTAAAGCGGCTAGGTGCAAGCGCTGATTGGGATCGAGAGCGATTTACCATGGATCCTGAATCCAGTGAGGCGGTAACGCGGGTTTTTGTGAGCCTCTATCAAGAAGGCCTTATTTACAAAGATAAGCGATTGGTTAACTGGGATAGCCAAATGCAGTCAGCTATTTCTGATTTAGAAGTGACTCAAAAAGAAACAACGGGCATTTTTTATTACATCAAGTATCCATTTGTTGAAAATCCTGAAGAGGGGCTAGTTGTTGCAACAACGCGTCCTGAAACTTTATTTGGAGATCAAGCTGTTGCAGTGCATCCTGACCATGAAATATACCAAAAGTTGATTGGAAAACAGGTAAAGTTACCATTAACAGATCGCTTTATTCCTATTATTGGAGATGAATATAGTGATCCAGAAAAGGGAACAGGGGCGGTTAAAATTACACCAGCGCATGACTTTAATGATTTCGATGTAGGGGCACGTCATAACTTAGAATCCCTTAATATTTTAACGCCTGAAGGACTTTTAAATCAGGAAGTTCCTGAGGATTATCAGGGGTTAACTATTACTCAAGCGCGTGAAAAAGCGGTGGCAGCTCTTGAAGAGCAGGGATTGCTAGTAAAGGTTGAAGAGAAGGAACAAACACTTCCTGTTAGTGATCGAACGGGCGTTGTGATTGAGCCGTATTTAACGGATCAGTGGTTTGTTGATGCCAAGACATTAGCAGAAAGAGCAATACAGGCTGTTGCAGATAAGGAAACGTCTTTTATGCCACCTAATTGGAAAGCCACTTATTTTGAGTGGATGAAAAATATTCATGCGTGGTGTATTTCTCGGCAAATTTGGTGGGGTCATCAGATTCCTGTTTGGTATGGGCCGGATAATCAGGCTTTTGTGGCGTTAACAGCTGAGGAGGCTCAGGAAAAAGCAGCAGCGCATTATGGGAAAACCGTTTCTTTGGTTCAAGATTCAGATGTGTTGGATACCTGGTTTTCTTCAGCTCTTTGGCCGTTTGTAACGCTTGGGTGGCCTAATATGCAAGATCCAGCCTTGAAAACATTTTATCCCACCTCTGTTTTGGTGACAGGGTTTGATATTTTATTTTTTTGGGTGGCACGTATGATGATGATGGGGTGCCATTTTATGAAAGAGGTTCCTTTCAAGGATGTGTATATTCACGCGCTTATTCGAGATAAGCAGGGGCAAAAGATGTCAAAATCTAAAGGGAATGTTGTAGATCCTTTAGAAGTAATGGAAAAATACGGCACGGATGCATTGCGATTTACTTTGGCGAGCATGGCAAGCCCTGGGCGTGATATTAAATTTTCAGAGGAAAAAGTTGAAGCCTCTCGTAATTTCGTGACAAAGCTTTGGAATGCCTCTCGGTATGTCATGATGACAGAGGCACGGTTCAATGAGGCGTTTGATTCACAGGGTGTTCAGCATGATGTGAATAAGTGGATCTTAAAAGAAACGTCTCTCCTTGTATCGCAGATTGCGCAGCATCTAGACGCGTATGAAATAAATGTAGCGGCGCAAAAATTGTATCATTTCTTTTGGACAGTTTATTGTGATTGGTATTTGGAACTTACAAAACCTCTCTTAAAAGAAGATGCATTTAAACAGGAAACACAAGACACATTGGCGTGGATTTTAGGTCAAATTTTGCACCTATTGCATCCTTTTATGCCCTATGTAACAGAGGTGATTTGGGGGCATTTGGGAGGGAACGGAACGCTTGCTGTTTCAAAATGGCCTTCTTTAAAGAAGCTTTCTTTTACGCCGTCTCAAGAAGCTGTTGCTTGGTTGATTGATGCCATTAAGAGTGTGCGTACGATTAAGTCTGAACTCGGTATTAAACCAGGGCAAGAAGTGCGTTTGTATTATAGTGAAGAAAATGTAGAGTTGAGTTCTAGAATAAAAACGCTTTTACCTTTGTTGAATGGGCTGGGACGCATCCTTTCTATAGACTTTAAA
>CAYGMA010000022.1:6397-10390 GCA_964351045.1 uncultured Holosporaceae bacterium
CTATCTCCCTGTTGAGGGGCTTTTTGATATTGAAGCAGAGATCGCTCGTTTAACAAAACAACTTGAGAAAAAGAAAAAAGAAGAAAAAGGGTTATCAGGACGTTTACAAAACAAAGAATTTTTAGCGAAAGCCCCAGCTGCTGTGATTGAAGAAGCAGAAGAGCAGTTGGATTCTTTGAAAGTTGCTCTTGAAAAAACACATATGGCAGTTCAGTCTTTAACGGAGATGATGGGTGACTAAGGGATTTCTTTTCTTTTTTTTGTGTCTCTTTTTTTTAGGGTCAGGAAAATCTCTGGCTCATGACTCAAAACAAAAAGAAAGCACTGTTTACACATCCGCATGGTATGACCAGAATCCTTATCAATATATTGAAGAAGGTCGAGATGGCATTTTAAGGCTTACAGGCCTTGATCCAGAGTTAACCCGAGCTGTTATTTCTGAGCTGCACGGGGAAGTGATTTATCAGCCTTTAGAATGGTATGAACATAAAAAGAGGCTTATCCATGGGGAGCTTGATTTGGCCTCAGGGGTGACAAAAACACAAAATTTAGACTCTTTTGTATTTTATTCAGTTCCATATCGATTTGAGTCAACAGGTCTTTTTATTAGAAAAAATAAAAGCAGAGAAGAAACAAAAATAAAAATGACAGACTCTAATGTAAAAAACCCTGGAAAATTAATTAATGCTATTCAAAAAAATAACTTTCGTTTAGGAGTTGTGAAAGGGTTTGTACAAACCGACCCTATGTTGAATGCGTTTATTAATGATCCTAAGAATAGGGGTCGTGTTTTCTATGCTCGGGATAATAAAGAAAACTTACGTAAATTAATGAATGATGAAATAGATGGATTCTTAGCGGATCGATTGAGTGGTGCAACGCTTGTTTGGCGTGAAGGATTGGTTAAACAAATCTCAGAAAAGCCGATGGGGCATGCAGAGCCTATTCATTTAGCGTTGAGCAAGAAAACCTGCACAGAGCAAAAGGCTAAAAAGATTGATCAGGCTCTGATTTCTTTGAAGAAATCAGGAAAGTTAGATGGGCTGTTCTCAAAATATGTGCAGCCGCTTATTTTATTGCAAACCTTAAATAGTGATTGGTTTTTTATCATTGAGATTCTTGGAACCATTGCCTTTGCTATTTCGGGGATTATTTTGGCATACAAAGATGGTGCAAGTTACTTTGGGACTTTTGTCTATGCACTGCTTCCATCAGCAGGAGGGGGTGTTTTGAGGGATTTGCTTTTAAGCCGTCATGAAATTGCTTTTGTACAGTCACCTATTTATATTTTAACCGTTTTAGGAACAACAGTTGTTGGCATATTGGTTTTAAAGATTTTCTTTCATCGAAAACGAACCCTTAGTCAAAAAACAAAAACGTTTTTTGAGCTTACTTTTTTTATGTCAGATTCTATTGGTCTTGCAAGTTTTTGTGTTTTAGGGGTTGTTGTCGCCATGGTGATGCATGCGACACCTTTAATGATTTGGGGGCCGTTTATGGCTTTTTTGACAGGTGCTGGAGGCGGTATTTTAAGAGATCTTGTGCGTCGTACAAACAAAATCCAAAGTTTACATGGGCCTGTCTATCCTGAAGTAGCAGTTATTTGGGGGCTGTTGTTTTCATCGTATCTTACGATTGATGCTCATAAAATGAATGATGAGAAGATTCAGCTTGCTATGATTTTAACACTCGTTGGTGTGGTTTTAACGCGTATCTTCTTACGACAGCTTTCTTTTAATAATTTTTTCATCGCACAGGCACCCTGCGATGTTGAAGGTGCACAAAAATAAAAGGCGAACTAATCTTCTAAGATAAACCCTACTTGACGGAGAAGGGAAGAATTGCAAGAATGCAGTTAGGCCTTAAGGAGAAAAAAGAAATGTCAGATCCAATTTGGGATGAGCAATCCTTCGAAAAACAGACGCGTGACTCTATTTTAACGTCACGGTGGTTTACAATCTCTCTAGCAGTTTTGGCCGGTATTATTGGGCTGGTCATTCTTTATTATCTCTTTTATCCAAGCTCTCAAAGTAATGGGAATCAATATGTGATTGAACCAGGGATGAAGCCTATGAAGGAAAAACCTGAAAATCCTGGAGGAATGCGTTTCCCTCATCAGGATAAAATGGTTTATGAAAACCTTCTTGGGAATAAAAATAAAGTTCAAGAGGAGCAAGAAGTTGTTTTATCCAGTGATTTTGAAGCCCCGCTTGAGATTATTGAAAAGCAACCTATGCCGGAAATGCAGAAAAAGGGCAATAATGCTCCTTTAACAGTGGAAGAAATTACCCCAGTGATTGAAAGGGTTGTTGTGGAAGAGCCTCTCGTTATTCGTGAGAAGGTAGAGCGTTCAGTTGCTGATATTAAGAAATCAGTTAAAAAGAAAATTGCCAAAGCGCATAAGACTGGAGCCTCATATAAAGTTCAGTTAGCGGCGCTGCCTAATAAAAATCGGGTCGAACATGCATGGCGTAAAATACGCCGCGCACATAAAAACCTTTTAGCTGGGCAAAAGATGGCTATTGAAGAAGTCACGCTTCCTAAAAAAGGGACGGTTTATCGCTTGCAAGTTGGTGCCTTTAAATCGCGTAGTCAAGCTCTTGCACTTTGTAAGAAACTTAAAGCCGAAAATGGGTCTTGTTTCGTCCCTAAGTAAACAAGAGTGAGAGGCTGCTTTAATAAGACGCCTTTTTCGCAATAACTTTGAAATCATGCCAAGTTATAGGGTCTCCGGCTTGGGTCTTGTAGTCCTTTATGAGGCTTTCTTTAATTTCGATGATTTCAAATTTGCTCTTTAAGAGTTTTTCAGATAACTCTTCATGGCTGAGCGCGTAGGCGATTTCTTGTTTTACAAATCCGTGCTCTGTACCAAAAAAGTTAGCGACAAAGAGACCTGTCTTTTCTTTTAAGTGGTGGCTGATATTTTTAAAAATAGAGTCTAAGGTGTTCTTTTGTCCAAATGGGAGGGAGTTAAAGGACATAATTAAATCATATTTTCCATCTAATTTCGCTTCTTCAAAGCTGTCGTTAATGCTTTTGGATGTGCCTTTTAGGTTTTTTGAATCGTTAGAGAGGATTTCATGAGTTAAGGGATTTGAATCTATACTCAAGACATCCCACCCCTTTTTTAACAGGTCGAGATCTTCCTTTGCAGCGCCAGATCCAAAGTTTACAGCTCTCAGACTTGAGGTGTGTGTTTCAGAGGTGTTGGAAAAATATTTATGAATTACATCTAAGTAAAGAGGTCTGAGAGCCCCTTTTTGATGTTTCATTTCTATAAATTGAGTCCAATCTGTCACGTGAGCTTATCAAAATGGTTATTTATGCTTATCAAAACATTTCTAAGAAAGGGCTTTGTCCAAAACCGATCAGTTGCCACCAGAAAGTACCTACTCCCCACCAAAGAACGAGGTAAGCAAGGCCAAGTACAAATCCGATCTTCCACCATGTTTTGATGGATAAATAGTTGCTTCCAAAATAAACAGGGGCTGATCCTGTTCCATAATGCGTGAGGCAGGAAGATAAGCAACTAAAAGATGCAAGGGTCATGGCCGCTTGAAATCCATTAACGCCTTTAGAGATTAGAACAGCTAAGAAGACAGCATACATGGAGCTAATTAAAGCAGTGGTGCTTGCAAAGAAATAGTGTGTGTAAAAATATACGGCTGTGATAACAACAAAAGCCATTAAAGGGCCGTGGGATAAAACCATTGAAGAAATGCCTCCTCCGAACCAGTCAATCAGCCCTGATTTAGTCAGTTCTTGTGCATACATAATGAGGGCACCAAACCAAAAGAAAGTGTCCCAAGCAGGTTTTTCTTCCATAAGCTCGTTCCATGTAACGACCTTTGTAAAAGCTAAAACGACAATGCCGATCATAGCGGCAAGTGTTGCATGAAGTCCAAGAGAGCTTCCTGTTGCCCATAAAACAAGGAGGCACAAAAACACGCCTAATAGGATTTTTTGAGATGCGTCTAGGGGCCCCATTTTCTT
>CAYGMA010000022.1:10400-10828 GCA_964351045.1 uncultured Holosporaceae bacterium
TGAGTTCTTTTTTGGCCATTGCTCGGGCATCCACATTGCCGTCAAGCGCAGGCTTTAGAAATCGATGAACAATTAAAGGGATAAAAATTAAACACAGAAGCCCAGGAACACTTCCTGCCAAAGCCCATTTTCCCCAGCTTAACACAATGCCTTGTTGAGCTGCGAAGTCAGCAGCAAAAGGGTTTCCAGCAATGGCAGTTAAAAACATGGCGCTGGTAATGATGTTAGCTTGGAAAGCTGTCTTAATTAAAAAGGGGCCTAGAGCTCCTTTTTTGTCTGGTGTGACACGTGTGCCATCAAACACTTCAATAAGAGACTTGATGATTGGGTAGATGATTCCAGCGCCACGGGCAGTGTTGCTTGGAATGGCAGGAGCCAGAACAAGATCTGTGAGGATAAAGCTATAAGAAAGTCCCATGGGGTTGCGT
>CAYGMA010000023.1:0-10420 GCA_964351045.1 uncultured Holosporaceae bacterium
AAAAAAACTGGCGCCAATTCATTAAAAAGAATCGAAATTCTGGAAGGATCAAGGATAAAGGAGTTGGATTATTATTCACGGAGCTCAATTTCATAACAGCCCTCATATCGTTGGCCCCATTACACAAAATGCTTACCCTAAAAGCAAGGATAAATTCAAGAATTTGAAAATACTAAGAGTGAGAAAGCTCTTCCAAGAAAGAGCGAATGCCTGTAATCACCTCTTCATCAGATTCAAAGGCCCTCAGAAATAAAAGCTTTCCATCTGGCTTAAGCTGAACCCGCACTCTATTCTTTGAAGCAAAATCAATTAGCTGTTCTGGGTTTGAAGGCTGCCCTTGATAAAATGCCAAAACCACTGCTTTTGATCCTCGGTCTATTTTCTCAATATTTAAAGCGCGACAGAGTATTTTTAAATGAATACTCGAAACCAAATTTTTAACCGGTGGCGGCACTTCTCCAAATCGATCGACCAGCTCTTCTAAAAATGCGTTAACCTCTTCCTCCGTTTGAATATCCGAAAGACGCCGATAGAGCCCCATCCGCACAGACAAATCAGGCACATACTCTGAAGGAATAAATACAGGCATTCCTAAATTCAAACGAGGAGAAAAGTTTTGGTTATTTTTCTGACCTGACTCATCAGACTCATTTTGTTTTTGTGCTTGAACTTTCTCAATGGCTTCTTTCAATAGCTCTTGGTACAACTCATACCCAACTTCTTTCACATGTCCAGATTGTGCCTTTCCAACTAAGTTTCCAGACCCTCTCAAATCCATATCATGACTTGCGACCATAAACCCTGCGCCAAGCTTATCTAAACTTTGAATAACCTCTAAACGACGATATGCCTTACTCTGAGACGAATGCTCCAAGGCCGTCATAAAATATGCATAGGCTCTTTTTTTGCTCCGCCCAACACGCCCCTTCAATTGATACAGCTGAGATAATCCAAAATATTCAGCTTTATAAATAATAAGCGTGTTTGCATTAGGAACATCCAATCCAGATTCAACAATATTTGTTGCCAGCAATACTTGATAGCGCCCTTGGTAAAAATCACTCATCACTTGATCCAACTCTTGGGTAGACAACTGACCATGCGCCACACCAAAGGAAACATCTGGCACAATCCTTTTCAGAGTTTCCTGCATTTTATCCAGGTCTTTCAAACGAGGGCAGACAAAATAAACCTGCCCCCCTCTTTGAACCTCACGCATAATCGCTTCACGAACAACCATGGTATCAAAAGGCATTACTTGTGATTTAACAGCCATACGGTCAACTGGCGCCGAGGCAATGAGACTCAATCCACGCACACCCGCAACAGCTAGTTGCAATGTACGTGGAATAGGCGTTGCAGACATAGCCAGAATGTTGACGTTTGGCTGTAAGTTTTTCAAATACTCTTTCTGCATCACACCAAAATGCTGCTCTTCATCAACAATAATAAGGCTTAGTTTTTTAAATTGAACACTTTTACTAAACACACCATGGGTTGCGATGAGAATTTGAAGAGACCCATTTTTTAGGTTTTCTAATGCCTCCTTGCGTTCTTTTGGCTTTGTAAACCTTGAAAGGTGGCCAATTTTAAGAGAAAACCCGTCAAACCGTTTCAAAAAATTCTGCGTGTGCTGCTGACACAGTACCGTTGTTGGAACAAGCATCAATACTTGCCCCCCATTCATTGCCGCTAAAAAAGCAGCTCTCATTGCAACTTCAGTCTTTCCAAAACCAACGTCTCCACACACCAGGCGATCCATAGGACGTGCAGACGCTAAATCCTCTTCAACATGCTGGATCGCACTTTGTTGATCTGCGGTTTCAACATAAGGAAATTGAGCACAAAACTCTTGGTACTCAGGAAAATCAACTTGAAACCCTGTGTCTTGAGAAATGGCACGTTGCGCGGCAAGAGCCATTAAGGATTCAGCAACCTCAAAAAGCTTTTCTTTTACCTTTGCAGCCCGTTTTTGCCAGTGCGCTGTTCCTAAACGGTCTAAAGTTGCTTCACTATCCTTACCTGCATATTTTGTTAAAACATCTAAATTCTCAACAGGCACGTACAGCTTATTGCCATCATCATACTCTAAAGCAACACATTCATGATCTGCCTTTTCTAAAGAAAGACTAACGAGTCCAAAAAAGCGCCCAACACCATGCTCCCGGTGCACAAGAAAATCCCCTTCTTCATAGGCATTCAAATCCTGTAGAGAAACCAACCGCAAGCTTTTTTGCGCCCGTTGCACCCCCGAGCGCCCCACACCAAACAAATCCTGATAGGTAATGAGCTGTACAGTCGGTCCTTGAAACCCAAAAGAAAAAGGCGCGACGACACCATAAACAGCCTCTTTTTTGTATTTTCCTTTTAAAGCAGTGCGCAGCGATTCTTTCTCAACAAAAAGAAAATCCTCTTGAGATTTCATCCCTGATTTGATCTGCTCTATTTGTTTCTGAGAAAAAGCCGAGAAAATTGTTTGCCCATCAAACCGCTGAACAGCTTGAAAAAGACTCGGGAAAGGCTTTTTATCATCTAGAAGAACTCGCCGCGTTTTTAAATCTATTGCGCCTGGGTGATCGTGCGGAAAAGACTCCAAAACTTGGAAAGACGATGCTGACTCCATAACCTGTTGTTCTGTCAAATAAAACTGCCCCACAGGAACGGGTCGATAAACTGACGTCATAAGTTGAGATTTTTTATTTTTCTCATACTCTTTTAAATCTTCAATCCGCTGGACATAATATTCTGATGCCTGCTGGTGCAGGTCTTTTATGCCAGACGATAAAGATCCATAACTTAAAACCGTTGTTTTTTCAGGAAAATAGTCAAAAAAACAAGCCAATCCTTCATAAAAAAATGGCAGCCATTGCTCAATTCCTACAGGGTGCCCCCCTGCCATTAGCTGTTGAACCAGCTCATCTTTTCCCGACTCAACACCAAAGTGCTGCAAATATCGAATCCGGAAAGCATTGGCTTTTTCAGAAGAGATAACAAGCTCAGCTCCTGATCCTAAAACCACTTCAGAACAGACATCTAATGTCCGCTGACTCATAGGATCAAAGGTTTTTAACGTTTCTATTTCCTCATCAAAAAAGTCCACTCGAACAGGCAGGTCTTCACCCAAAGGAAACAAATCAATAATCCCTCCTCGAACAGCATAACTCCCAGGCTCTCTGACAACGTCCACGCGCTCTAACCCCTGCTCTGACAAAAAGGATAAAAGTTTTTGAAACTTCAGTACAAGACCTGGTTTTAAAGTAAGCTGCTGGAAGGAAAAGTCTTGAGGCCTGACGACTTTTTGAAATAGCGCTCGAAAAGTTGTGAGAACAAGACCTGGAAAAGCCCCTGTATCATGCATCAACGCACTTAATGTTTTCACACGCTGCGCCATGATATCTCGGTCAGGGCTCACACGATCATAAGGAATCGTATTCCATTCTGGAAAGGTATGAACAGGCCGCGGTGGCTCAAGATAAGTTAACTCTGAAGCCAGCTGATCTAACTGCCCTCGATCAGAACAAACCACCACCAAAGGTGTTTTTTCTTTTTTAGCCTGCAAAATCTCTTGCACAAGAAATGGAAAAGCGCCTCTCTGAACATTAGAGAAAACAGACGAATTTTGCGCCTCAAGTTTTTTTGGAAGAATGTCTAAAATCATAGCCTGATGCTTAACATAAGAAACTAAACAGAACCAGGAAAATTCCTATTTAAGCTCATCTTCATCTTCAGCTTCAGCCGTGCTTTCTTGAGGAGCATCGAACCAAGACATCATCTCATTTGCAAAAAAATAGGCCAGTTTTTCATTCCCAGACTCAACTAACTTTTCAACAACAAAAAGGAGCCCTTCTTGCATCCAGATCTCTTCTGACTTCCCAAGAAAAATCAAAAGACGCGCAATAAACTCTGCTTCATTCTTATCTTTTATACTGCGTTCAATCAGCGCCTTATCAACTAAGTTAATGCACCCTGTTGAACAGGCCTCTTCTAAAAGGGGAATCTTTTTCCACTCTTCTTTTGGAATTTCCCTGTTAAACACTTGTAAAACAGAAAAAACTTTTGCGACATACTTATAGAAATCAGGCAAATTCTCTTTATAAACCTCCTGAAAATGCTCAAACCATTGGCCAATTTGCTCGTTTTGATACGCCAAATCCCCTTTAGGACATTTTAAGAAAATAAGAGGAAGCGTTTGAATACGCGTTGCTTCTTTCACATAAAATTGCCACGCACAAAGAGGCTGAGATCCACCCAAAAATGCACTTGCTAAAGCAAATAAATCAATATAATCCCCCTCTCCTTCTCTCGGTATAAATTCTTGTGTTTTATCGCCTAAAACCAATGCAACGGGATACAGTCGATTTGCTTTTGAGGCATTAGCAACCAATGCCAAATAGAACTTATCTGATAGGCTTTTCTGATGACGCGTTGCCACTGCATGTCCATACAAAAGAGCTCGTGCTCCGGACGTTAAAGACGTTGCAACCTCTTTAAAATCGAGCTTATCCTCTCCAATGCGTTCTTTATATTTTTGATAATAGGCTAAATAAGCGCTTCTTAACTGATCCACATCAATGGCAGAATTCTCTAAGGCCTCTTCATATAAGTCTAATTTATCCTCATCAGAAAGCTCAAGAGCCTCCCCTAAATTAGAATATAAATAAAAGCGTATTAACACAGGCAATTGCAAAAACACCTCTTTTGTAAGAGCTCCTGGAACCTTGCTCGCTAAAGTCAAAGCCAATAGATCAGGGTGACTTTCATCTGGCTTATAATGGGAAAGCGCTGGATCCAAATACATTTGCAAGGCAGTTGAAAACTCCTGCTCTTCTTGTTCTTGGTTTTCACTAATAAGCGATAAGCTTAACTGCGCCTCTGCACCTTTTCCATTTAAGGCCTGGCAAACGGCCTGCGCTTTCTGCCAAAAAATCGTATTATTAGTTTGCACTCTTTCTTGCGCCACAGAGCAAGCCTCCGCCGTTTTATTAACCATCAAATCTTTTTGGAATTTTAGTTTCAAATAAAGTCCATGCGCCTGCAAAGATCGGTGTGCCTGCAATAAATTAAAGGCATCGTCTAAAAAGCCCATCTTATAGAGCTTTTTTGCCCGTAAAATTAAAAGGTTCAGATCACCCTGATCAGGATTTTTCTTTTTTCCTATTTCAGGCGGAATTTCCAGAGGAGCAAGCAAGAAGGCTCTTACCAAACGCATCAGAAACTTGTGCTCTGTTTTTGTTGGTAGTTTTTTTAGAAAATAATAAATATCATCCCGACTGGTTTTGTTCCAAGCGTTTGGTTTCAGCCCCAAGAAAGACAACGCTTCTTGTGCCCCTGCATTTCCTATCGTTGCAGATGCATCTGCGGCTGAGTTAACAACACTTGTTTCAACCGCTTTGTCAGGTTCAGAATCTGAACCACCATCCAACTCAGTGTTTCCCTCTTCATTATCCGCCTCAGCATACTGATCATTAAAATCAGATAAATCTGTCAAATCAACCGTGGCTGAAAAAAGCCCTAGGCTAAAAAACAAAACCAAAATGAAAGAAAGTAGTTTATAAGACATAACGCACCCTTCTCCTATTTAATGCAAAAATCAAACCAACAACCCAAATAACACACTCATTTGGTTTCTTTTTACATCACCTCAATCAGCCTTATTTGTCAATAAAAACAGGCTCACTAAGCACAAACACGTCGATACTCTCAAAGAAATTTTCTAATTCTGATAGATAATAATAAAAAAATCTAATTAATGTTTGATAAAAAATGTGAGAAAAAAGAAGGAACTAACAGTAAAGTTGCGAGGCTTTATAATAAAAATTTAAAAATTCTAAAAAAAGCCCTTTTAAAAAATGAATTTTTGTATATATTGAAGCCAAGTTTTATGAGTTTTCCGCATAATGCGGATCAAGAGTTCTGGGTGCAATACCCAGAAGTGAGGTCTGAAATTTGGACCTCATACGTCTCCCAGACGTGAAGCCTCCCTGTTAGACTGGAGCCTGGATTTATTCAGGCTCCTTTTTTTGTATCATGAAACTTGGAACCCTGTCTATAAACATAACAATAAGAAAAGCTTCTCTACCCCCTGCATTAAAATCACTGTTCAAATTTCGGCTGCAGAAAATAATCAAAGGCTTATACTTTATCTATGCTTGAGAAAAAATATCTGGAAACAAAAAAAGTAAAGAGCCAATACCTTTAGGCCTTGTTTCATAGATTTTCATCTTACAACCCCACTCTAGGCCTCTATTTTTTACAGACAAAATATAAAAAATCACTTTATAGCTTGACTGAAGGTTTCAATTTGTATAAATTTCCCTCAGTTTTAAAGAGTTTCAAATGGCTAAAAGCAACAAAACAGATCTATTTAAGTTAGAAAGCACAGCAGGTACTGGTTATTTTTACGTGCGTAAAAAGAATCCAAAGCAAATGACTGAAAAGCTTGAACTCATGAAATATGATCCTAGAGTCCGTAAGCATGTTTTGTTTAAAGAAACAAAAATGAAGAAGAGCAGTTAATTAATTTCTGCTCTCTTTAAAAAATCTTTAAATTCTTTCAGAGTTTTCAATACGAAAAAAAATAAATCACCAGATACAAGGTGTTATATTTCATGCTTTGTATCATCTTGATAATTCTAGTTAATTTCTACTCCTTAAAGATCAAAAATTTTGCTATAAAAAATTTATAGTTCGACTCATCAGGGTCTGGCTTTCGCCAGAACACAGATGCGTACTTAACCAATTTAATTTAACAAAGTGGGGGTTTAGTCATGGCACTTCTCGACAGAGTTCTTTCTTTAAAATCAAAGCACACTTTTCTTGAGCAAACATTGCAACACGAGCTATCAAGCCCTCACCCTGATGCCCTTGTGATTCAAGATTTAAAAATTAGAAAACTGCGCATTAAAGAAGAGTTACACCGCTGTGAAAGCAAAAGCTGAAAATAATCTTCTTCTTTTTTTTATGATTTCAAAACCCAAACAGCCGGCGGGCTTGCAAAAATAATGAGCATAAAAATCGGCAATAGCTCATTATTAAAAATATTAAAGGCACCCAACACCTCTAACCAATTTAGCTCAAATACTTTAACGGCCATTAAAAAATAAAAGAAACAGAATAAAGCCACCCATAAAAGACCAAAACCAAAAGAGCTCCCCAAAGAAAAATCCTTCTTATATTTTCCTAGTATGTAAACCGTATAAAACACATAAAGGAGAATGCTTGAAAATCCATGAATCCAAAATTCCCAGTGATTCCCAAAACGACTTGATAAGAAAATTTCATGAACCGCTAGGTTTGTCAGCGGGAATAAAAAAAACAAAAACAATAAAAGCGTTAAGAAAAGCCGCGAGAAAAGTATTTTGATTGGCACTTGAAACATAATATCTCCCTTTTCCCTCTATAGAAACGTGTTCCCCTTAAAAATGCAAGGACAATCTGTTTTATCTTACAGTATTTCTATTTATAGAGAGCACTATAAATCCATTTTCGAATCCGCACCAATGGCGGAAAATTCAAAATGCTCATTGACGTTAACGCTGAACCAGACTTTCTAAAAGAGCTTGTGTCTCTCACACCATAAAGAGTGTAATAAGGCTTCAGTTTTTTTGCGGATCCCTTTCGATGCGTCCAAAAAACATAGGCATAAAGGTCCTCCATTGTCAGAATTTTTGCCTTAGGCTTCTTCACATGATACAAGGCAGATAAAATCGCTAAATCATGAAAATGAAAATCAAATTCTGGGAAGTTAGGGTATTCTGACTGCTCATTAGAGAGCAAATACTCTTTCTCGCATAAGGAGAACCACTCTTTTACAAATGCTCTAGACGTCGGCGTATTTTTAATAAAGAGCGCTCCTCCAGCAAAAACAGGAAGTGATCTGCATTCTTCTTTAAGACAACCCACTTCTTTAAAAACGTCTCCCTTAACGTATTGCCCCATTTTTTGAGAAACACCAAATGCTTCTGTTAAAATCAGATCATTCTGCTCAAGAGCTTTTAAAAGAGGTGTAATCGGTTTTTTAAAAATAAAGTTTGCATCAAGATAAATTAAATATGCCCCCTCGGGAATTTCTGAAAGCATCTTATTAATAAGATAAGGCTTCCAGAGCCACAAACCATTCGGGCCATATTTTGCAAACAGCGCCTCATGTTTTTTCAAAAATTCTGGGGATAAGTGAGGACGTCTAAAGCTATAAATAAAATCAATGCCTTTATTAATGGCTGATGAAACCATGGCATTTTGATTCTGAAGATAATACGACGGGCCATCAGCATATGAAATCAAGTAAACTGGGGGACGTTTATTAGGAGAGTGATTAGGGGGCGTATGAACAGGCTGAAGGGAATAATCCCCTAAAAAAGCAATAGATGCATATTTTAGGATAACAATAAAAAAATAAGCGAGAACCAAAATTCCCGCTATAAACCCGATCTTCTTATACATCCTACCTCTTTACCATCAAGGCACAAAAGCCTTTCAGCACAAGTTCTACCAAAACTTATTCAGGGGCAACAGAAACTGTTTGACGGTTTCTTACTACAGCAAAAGTCACACGACCTGCAATTTTTGAAAAAATAGTATGATCTTTCCCCATGCCTACATTATCACCAGGGTGGTATTTTGTCCCACGTTGGCGAATGATAATATTTCCAGGGATCACACCTTCTCCACCAAATTTCTTGACACCGAGTCTACGACCAATCGAATCACGACCGTTCCTAGAACTACCACCTGCTTTTTTATGTGCCATTGATTAACTCCGTTTTTTAAAAATTACTTTTCTTCTTTTTTTGGCTTAGCTGCTGCCTTCTTTTTAGGTGCTGCTTTTGTTTCTGGCTTTTCAGAAGCTTTTTTAGCGGGCGCTTTTTTCTTTTCAGAAGAAGCTGCCGCTGGCTTTTCTTCTTTAGAAGCCGCTGCCTTAGGTTTAGCTGCAGCTGTTTTTTCAACTACACTCTTACCTGCTTTCAAAATATCAACAATTTTCAAAACTGTTTTAAGCTGGCGATGCCCTCTTTTGCGACGATAATTTTGACGTCTTTTCTTTTTAAAGATAATCACTTTCTTATCTTTAATTTGCTCTTTCACTTCTGCAACAACTTCTACATCTTTAAGTAGAGGCGCTCCAAACTCAGTTGTCTTATCAGACCCAAGCATCAAAACATCGGTCAAATGGACTTTCTTACCTGCTTCTTGTGGCATTTTTTCAACCAACAACACGCTTCCAGCTGTGACTTTATACTGCTTTCCACCCGAACGAATAACTGCGAACATCTAAATCTCTCAAATTTATAAACACCTTCTTATATAAAGCTCTGCCAAATCCTGTCAAGGAAAAACGTTTGTTTATGACAAGAAACTCATTAAAAAATATCTGTTTTTCCTCAGGATTTTATGAACTCCAAAAGTGTTTGAGCTGCCATCTCACTTTCATAAGTGTTTTCATGCCGCAATGTTTGCAACGCATTTCCTGTTTTTTTTACCTGATCAGCCCTCAGTTTCTCACTTTTAAGAAGTGCTTCTCCTTCTTTAAAAATAGCAGAAGCCGTACATTTTTCTTGAAGCAACTCAGGGACAACTTGCTCATCTTGAATGAGATTCAACAAACAGGCATATTTAACTTTTAACAGTTTTTTTGCAATCCAACCTGAAAGCCAAGAAAGCTTATAGGCAATAATCATAGGTAGCTTAGCCCGAGTCAGCTCCAACGCCACAGTTCCAGACGCCGCAATGGCTAAAGAGCTTGAGGCATAAGCATCCACACGATCCTGAAATTTTTCTAAAACATAAACAGGACAAGGCCATTCTTTTGTGCTCTCAATCACCTTCTGCGCGACATCCGGCACTGTGGGGATAATCACTCTTAAAGAAGGGAAACGCTCCTTTAACAGCCCCACACTCTCCTGAAACACAGGCAATAAGCGGTTAATTTCAGAAGAACGGCTTCCGGGCAACACCACAACATAAAGCCCCTCAGGGTCTGCTTTAAAGCTCTTAAAGAACGCCTCTTTTTGCCCCTCAAGGTTCGTTGAAGCCAAAGGATGCCCAACGTAAGTTGTCGGCAAGCCCCAGCGCGTAAAATAGTCAGGCTCAAAAGGATATAAACACAATAGATGATCAAAGAGAGGTGCTATTTTTTTTGCACGGCTCTCTTTCCACGCCCATACAGTTGGGGCCACATAATGAACCAATGGAAAAGAACGCTCTCCGAGTTTTTTTGCAAGCCGCTTATTAAACCCCTGCAAGTCAATGGTCACCACTAGATCTGGTTTGAGGGTCTGAATTTTTTCAGCCGCTTCTGTTATTTTCTTCAATATGGTTCTCACAGACCAAAAAACTTCCGTAATACCCAAAACATTTAAGGCATCATAAGAAAAAAAAGGGGTGAGCCCTTCAGCCTGCATCTGCTTACCACCCATACCAA
>CAYGMA010000024.1:0-3247 GCA_964351045.1 uncultured Holosporaceae bacterium
CTTTCTCACACACAAATTATTTTTTCTTTCACTCATATTCAACTGCAATCACGGCTTATTGATGGTCAATTTCCAAACTATGAGGAAGTGATTCCAAGCGAAAACCCGTTCTCTTTAGAGGTTGACCGTAAATTGTTCCTAGAAGCAGCAGACCGTGTAGCCCTTCTTTCTCAAGATAAAACATATGGGATCAAGCTCGCTCTCGGAAAAGAAAATCTCACTCTTTCTGCTGCAACACCCCATGCTGGAAGCGCTGTTGAAGAAGTATCAGTTGCTTATGAAGGAGACCTTATGGAAACCGGTTTCAACGCAAACTACCTAATCCAAATTGGCGAAAACATTAATTCTGAAACACTTGTTTGCAAAATCAAAGATGAGAACACGCCTATCATCCTATACGGGAAAGACGAGACACAAAATCTTTTTGTTCTCATGCCCATACGCGTCTAGGAGGGAGCAAGTTTTTTGCCGCCTTCCTCTTCAAAGCTATGCTGGATTTCAGAACTTTCTCTAACAAACTTCAGAAGCTATGATCACTTAACCTTACATACTGAAAACAAACCCATCGTCATTACTGGCCCTAATGGCACAGGAAAAACAAACCTCCTTGAAGCTGTTTCTCTTCTTGGGCCAAGCAAAGGGCTACGCCGCGCAAAACTGCCGTCTTTACAAAACTTTTCCAACCCTGTTCAACCCTGGACCATACACAGTAAATTCATTTACGATAAAAACGATAAAAACAAAATTGTGGTTGCCCAAGACCCAGAAACGTTAAGCAAAAAAATTATTCTTGTAAACGACACATCCACAAGTCAAACACGCTTATTTGATTGGCTTTCAATCCTTTGGCTCACCCCTTTTATGGACCAAATTTTTCTAGAATCATTAACGTTAAAACGCAAATTTTTAGACCGTCTTATTTGCGGAATTTATCCATCTCATCAAACGCACATCTCAAAACTCGACTATGCCCTAAAAGAACGCAGCAAACTTTTAAAAGACAATATTACCGATGCCCACTGGTATCGCATCTTGGAAGAAAGAATTGCGCAAACTTCTGTCACCCTCGTTACACAACGACAAGAATACCTCACTCTTCTAAATGAAGAACTTCAGCTCAGACAAACCCCTTTTCCTATTCCACTTTGTTTTTTAAAAGGAACCATAGAAGAATGGCTCAAAGAATCTTCGGCGCTTGATGTTGAAGAAAAAATCATGGCCCATTTACATGATCACCGCCCAAATGATTTAAAAAGCAAAGTCAACAGCTTAGGAGGCCATCAAAGTGAATTATGTGTGAATCACCTTGATTTTGAACGCCCAGCTGAGGTATGCTCTACCGGTGAGCAAAAAGCACTTTTGTTATCGATGCTCCTAGCCCATGCACGTCTTTCTCATAAGAAAAAGAAGATGATGCCAATTTTATTGCTTGATGAGGTGGTTGCTCATTTAGATAACACACGAAGAGAGAAACTTTTTATCGAAATTTGCGAGCTAAATATGCAAACTTGGTTAACTGGAACGGATGCACACTTATTTGATCCTTTGAGTGAAAAAGCTCAGTTTTTTTCAATAAAGAATAATTAGTTAGAGAGAGAGACATGTCAGAAAACACACCTACTACTGCTAACACACAAGAATATGGAGCACATTCCATTAAGGTCTTAAAAGGCCTCGAAGCTGTTCGCAAGCGCCCTGGCATGTATATTGGAGACACAGACGATGGCTCAGGCCTTCATCACATGGTGTATGAAGTTGTTGACAATGCCATTGATGAATCCCTTGCAGGCCACTGTAACGCGGTTCATGTGATACTCAATGCAGATGGATCCGTCACCGTAAATGATAACGGGCGTGGAATCCCCGTTGCCATTCACGAAGGAGAAGGCATCTCTGCTGCTGAAGTGATCATGACCCAGCTTCATGCTGGTGGTAAATTTGACCAAAACTCCTATAAAGTTTCTGGCGGTCTTCACGGTGTGGGAGTTTCAGTCGTCAACGCACTTTCTTCTCGCCTAACCCTAACCATTTGGCGTGACGGGAAAGAGCATGTCGCTGTTTTTGAGGATGGTGCAACAACCCAACCGTTAACCGTCACAAAAGATGTCCCTAGCACCCAAACTGGAACACAAGTGCAGTTCATGCCTGCAACAGATGTTTTTTCTCAAATTGACTTCAATTATCAAACCCTTGAACATCGCTTGCGCGAATTAGCTTTTTTGAATTCAGGTGTTCGTTTAATTCTAAGAGATGAGCGCACAACGCCTGCAAAAGAAGAAGTGCTTTATTATGAAGGTGGTATTTCAGCCTATGTTGAGTTCCTGGACAAAGCAAAAAATGCGCTTCATCAACCTCCCATTGCCTTTCATGGATCAAAAGGAGGAATTGAAGTAGAAGCTGCCCTTGAATGGACAGACGCCTATCATGAAAACACCTTATGTTTCACCAACAATATTCCTCAGCGCGATGGCGGAACACACTTAGCCGGCTTGCGAGCTGCCATGACACGTGTGATTAACACATATGCAAACACATCTGGCCTTCTTAAGAAAGAAAAAATCAGCCTAAACGGGGATGACGCCCGTGAAGGGTTAACCTGTGTCTTATCCGTTAAAGTTCCTGATCCTAAATTTTCCTCTCAAACAAAAGACAAACTCGTTTCTTCTGAGGTGCGCCCTGTTGTAGAATCAGTCATCTCAGATAAACTCAACCAGTGGTTTCAGGAAAACCCAAATGAAGCTAAAAAAATCATTCAAAAAGTTATAGAAGCCGCAACGGCCCGAGAAGCAGCCAGAAAAGCCCGCGATCTCACGCGCCGAAAGAGTGTTTTAGAAATTGCATCCCTTCCAGGAAAGCTTTCTGATTGCCAAGAGAAAGATCCAGCTCAAAGTGAAATCCTTATTGTTGAGGGGGATAGTGCGGGTGGGTCTGCAAAGCAGGCCCGCGACCGTAAATTTCAAGCAGTTCTCCCATTGCGTGGAAAAATTCTTAATATCGAACGCTCTCGGTTTGATCGAATGATCAGCTCAGAACAAGTTGGTAACTTAATTTGCGCCCTAGGCACAAGCATTGGGAAGGATGAGTTTAACATTGATAAACTCCGCTATCATCGCATCATTATCATGACCGATGCCGACGTTGACGGAAGCCACATTCGTACACTCATTCTCACGTTCTTTTTTAGGCAAATGCCAGAAATCATTGAGCGCGGTTATCTATATGCCGCACGCCCACCTCTTTATAAAGT
>CAYGMA010000024.1:3257-10233 GCA_964351045.1 uncultured Holosporaceae bacterium
TAAGCGTGGCCAATCTGAAATCTTCATGAAAGATGAAGAAGCTTTTGCAGCTTATCTCATCCAAGAAGGGCTGAAAGATGCTTTTTTGCATTACGGTGAAGGCCTACAAAGTACTGGGCAAGATTTAAGTGATTTTGCTGCTTTATGTCACAAGGTCAAAAATCTCGTCACGCATCTAACGCGTCAATTCCCATATGGACACATCATTGAGCAAATGGCTGTTTCAGGACTTTTAAATATTAATCATCTAAATGAAGATGGACATTATACCGAAGACTACCTCAAGAAACTCTTAGACCGATTGAATCAAGTGCCAGACCAAACCACTTGGAATGGATCTGTGAATGAAAAAGGTGAACTCATCTTGAACTCTCGGAAAAATGATGTTCCTGAACTCTTTATTGTCTCCCCAGAACTCCTTAAAACCTCAGAAGCCTATCAATTAAACACTCACTTTGAGCGTCTGAATGAAGTCTTCAAAACAAATCCAGAGCTCCATCATAAAGAGCAGAAAGAAACTTTTTATAGCCCAATGACCTTATTCAAATATATTGAAGACCAAGGGCTCAAAGGCATCTCCATCACCCGGTACAAAGGGCTTGGAGAGATGACTGCTGATCAACTTTGGGAAACCACTCTAGATCCAGAAGCACGCACCTTAATTCAAATAAAAATGCACCATGCAGAAGAGGCCGATGAAATGATTTCCACTCTTATGGGAGATGTTGTTGAACCCCGCCGTGCTTTCATCCAAGAAAACGCTCTTAACGTTCAAAATTTGGATGCTTAAACATAGATTGAATGGCTAAGAAAAAGAAAGATTCATTAAAGAAAAAACGCACAACACCAACGCCACGTTCTTCTTCTCTTTTTCTGAGGTGGCTAAAACGGATTCTCTTCTATGGAGCCATTTTTTCTTTTGCTTTTTTAACCTTTGTTTTCTTATGGCTTTGGCATGATTTTCCTGACATCAAAGGCATAAAACCAGGCGTAAAGCGCCAAAGCATTGTCTATTTAAACCGGCATCATGTTGAAATTGGGCGCCATGGAGACTTATATGGCGAACCGTTACAAAGCAATACAATTCCAGAAAATTTAAAAAAATCCCTTTTTGCCATTGAAGATAGCCGCTTCATGGAGCATGCCGGCGTTGATGTAATTGGAATTCTCCGAGCGTTCTATCGAAATATCCGCGCTGGTCATGTTGTACAGGGTGGAAGCACCATCACACAACAAATCGCCAAGAATGTTTTTTTAAGCCACGAGCGCTCCTTAAAACGAAAACTTCAAGAGTTTGCGATGGCACTCTTGTTAGAAAAAAAATTCACAAAAAACCAGCTCCTTGCCATCTATTTCAACCGCGCTTACTTTGGATCAGGAGTTTATGGTGTGGATGCCGCAGCACAAGAATATTTCGGAATTCCTGCCACACGCTTAACGCTTGCTCAATCAACAGTTTTAGTTTCTTTGTTAAAAGCACCAAGCCGTTTGTCTCCTTTCAACAACCCTGAGAAAGTAAAAAAACGTGCAAAAATTGTGGCACAACGCCTTGTTGAACTGAAATATATTTCAGCCTTTGACTATCATCATCTGATTTCA
The DNA here is from genome assembly GCA_964351045.1 of uncultured Holosporaceae bacterium. Lineage (GTDB taxonomy): Bacteria > Pseudomonadota > Alphaproteobacteria > UBA7879 > UBA7879 > UBA7879. The sequence goes on from CAYGMA010000024.1 coordinate 4,857, forward strand.
AGCATTGATAATCTCTCCTTTCAAAAACCCTCTCAAAAAAATAATGCCGGTTATTTCATAGATTGGGTGCGCCACCAAATTCCAAAACTCATCCATACGAAACAAGATCTTATTGTCCGCACAACTTTAAATACCTCCCTTCAAGAAAATGCAGCCACTGTCCTCAAGAAAACCCTGAATCAGTCAGGAGAAAATCTTCATGCTTCACAAGGTGCTTTTGTTGCTCTTCAAGTAGATGGAGCTGTTGTTTCCATGGTTGGAGGCAAGGACTATCATCAGTCTTCTTTTAATCGCGCTTGGCAAGCTAAGCGGCAGCTGGGCTCTCTCTTTAAACTTTTTGTTTATTGCGCGGGCCTTGAAAATGGCATCTTTATTACAGATCAATTCTCAGACACACCACCCAAAATCACAGGTTGGCAACCCAAAAACTATGGTTGGCGCAGTCGGGGGATGATTAGTGTCGAAGATGGCTTCACTTATTCAGTTAATGCGATTGCTGTACGAATTGCCCATAAAATAGGCATAAAAAAAGTGATCGAAATGGCCCATAGATTTGGACTCACTCAACCTCTTGATGAGAATCTGAGCACAGCCCTAGGAAGTGGGTCCTCTTCTCTTCTGAAAATAACGGCCGCTTTTGCAGCCATTAAAAACAAGGCACGCCCCATAACACCTTATGCCATCTTAGAAATTTGGGATACAAATGGAAATTTGATTTATCAACGCGTTCCACCAAAACAAAACAAACCTCTTTTATCCACGAAGGTTCAAGCAGATATAACGAAGCTTCTTTACAGCTCAAACTCACGTGGAACCGGAAGAAGGGCCTACATTCCAAATCTAAGTATTGGAAGCAAAACCGGCACCTCACAAAACTTCAGAGATGCCTGGTTCATTGGCCTCACCCCAACTCTTATTGCAGGTGTGTGGCTGGGAAATGATGATGAAAGCCCTATGAAATCCGTAACTGGGGGGCGTTTGCCTGGAGAGATTTGGAAGAAAATCTTTTTAAAGGGATTGCCTGCTGATCAACGCACCTCTCCCAGCGTTGCTTCTGATAAGAAAAAAAAGATTTCTGACTCAAAATAAGATGATCAACAAGATCTAGATCTAAACTCAGACAGAGCTGCTTTAAAGTATCCGTTAAAATATCATCCTGGCTAGAAGGCATCTCTTCTCCATCAGGGTGATTATGAACCAAAACAAGACCAGACGCTGAAAGGTTCAGAGCTTTTTTCACAACCTCTTTTGGATAAACCATAACATGATCTGTGGTTCCTTTTTGGTGGATTTCTTCAAAAAGAACCTGATGTTTTTTATTTAAATAAAAGACCAAGCACTGCTCTTGCTCAAAGGGCGTCATACGCAAACGACTATAGGTAACTAATTGATCAACCGCATTCAATAAAGGTTTCTGAGTTTCTTGCGGTTTTGTCAACTGAAGCGCTAAAGCATGTATTGTTTTGAGCGTTGCAATGCTCTGGGCTCCAAATCCTGGAAATTGCATCAACTCTTCCACAGGACGCTCGCAAAGAGCTTGAAAGTTTCCATACCTTTTCCAAAGCATTTTTGCCAAGGGCTTTACATCTCTTCGAGGAATACTCAAAAACAAGATCAATTCAATGAGCTCATCTTCTACCAACGCCTCTGGCCCGTTCTCCAAAAGGCGTGCTCTCAAGCGTTGACGATGACCATGATTCAAATTCTCTTTTTGCGTCATGCTCTACTCATAAGGAGGCAAAGTATAACCTTTAGGGGAAAGCGTAAAAATTTCACACCCTGTTTCTGTTACCCCAAGGCTATGCTCAAACTGAGCAGATAAACTTTTATCACGCGTCACAGCTGTCCACCCATCAGATAAAATACGCATATCTGGCTTTCCCTGATTAATCATAGGTTCAATGGTGAAAAACATTCCTGGAGCAAGCTCCATTCCCTCGCCTGCTGTTCCATAATGCAACACTTCAGGTGGGGCATGAAAAACGCGACCGAGTCCATGACCACAAAACTCACGAACAACAGAATATCCTTTTCCTTCAGCGATGGATTGAATTGTTGCTCCAATATCTCCCAAAGTCACACCCGGTCTCACTAAGTCAATGGCACGCATCAAACATTCATACGTCACATCAACAAGTTTTTTTGCCCGCACACTCGGTTTGCCAAGATAAAACATGCGACTCGTATCGCCATACCATCCATTAAGAATAACTGTCACATCAATATTCAGGATATCACCTTTTTGCAACTTCTTAGCTCCAGGGATTCCATGGCAAATCACATGGTTTGTCGACGTGCAAATCGACTTAGGAAATCCCCGATAATTCAAAGGTGCTGGGATTGCCTTATGTTTAATAATATAGTCATGACACAACGTATTAAGCTCTTCAGTTGTCACACCTGGAACTACATAAGGCGTAATAAAATCAAGCGTTTCTGCTGCTAAACGCCCCGCAGCATGCATGCCTTTAAAGTCTTCTGGTGTATGAATAGACACTTTTTGGCCAATGTGATCATAATGGGTCATGGATCCAACTCAATAGATATAGATGATTTCAAAAAAATTCCTTCAGGAGACACGTCGTATGCATAACAGATACATTGAACTCCTTTCTTTATTGCCTGTTTTAACAAGTGATGGTAATGGGGGTCAATAGATTTCGCTGAAGAAAACACCGAGCAGTCTCCACGCTGCACAATAAAAAACACAGCCGCCTCATATCCTTCGTCAAGCGCGGCCATCAGAACCTCTAAATGCTTTGCCCCTCGACTCGTGACAGCATCAGGGAACAAAGCCTTCTTGTCTTCTTTGAGGGTCACATTCTTAACCTCAACAAAACACTTTTTATCCTTTTGGGTTAATAAAAAATCCAATCGTGTTTTTTCTCCATACCGCACTTCTGCTTGAAGCTGATCATAAGAACAAAATTCTTGAAATTTTTTCTCCTGAACCCCTTCTTGAAAGAGCTTATTAGGCCACTGTGTATTAACGCCAACCCACGTCTTCTCTATCTTCACCATCTCTAATGTATACGGAAGCTTGCGATTTGGGTTGTCACTCTGACTAAGCGCCACCTCAATTCCTGGATCTTTTAAACCCAACATAGAACCAGAATTAGGGCAATGCGCTGTTATAACCTCACCAGAGTCTAATTGAACATCAGCTAAAAAGCGTTTGTAGCGTTTAATAAGATGACCTTTTAATAAAGGATGTTGAAACTTCATTGGACTTAATACCGTATCTGGTTTAACACTTTAGGTAGTGATACCATAAATAAGCTGATGAATAAAATTTTATACATTTATACCGATGGAGGATGCCATGGAAACCCAGGCCCAGGTGCGTGGGCAGGCCTTTTGAGATGGCAAGGAAAAGAAAAAGAACTTACTGGATTTGACGCTCAAACAACGAATAACCGCATGGAACTAACAGCAGTTATTAAAAGCCTCGAAGCTGTTTCCAGGCCCACAACCATTGAAGTATACTCTGACAGCCAATATGTTATCAAAGGCATGTCTGACTATATTCATACGTGGAAACAGGATAATTGGCGTGTTGCCGCAAAGAAAAAGGTAAAAAACTTAGACCTATGGCAAGCGCTCGATGCCGCCGCTGCACCCCACACAATTACTTGGCATTGGGTTCGAGGGCACAATGGACACCCTGAAAATGAATACGTTGATGACTTGGTTCAAAAAACCATTTTAGCCCACACCAGCTAGTCTGCGTATAAAAACTGGCTTAAATTTAATTTGGTTTTTGATTTCATCCCAATTGTTGCAAGCGCCTTGTCCCGGCTATTAAAGATCCACTCAATAAACCGTTGGCATTTTTCAGAATGAATAAAGTTTTTATTCACCCGCACATAAAAATCAATCTCATCCCCTTCAAATTCAGGCAACACCTGAACCAGATTAAGATTTGTAAGCTTCATGGTTTCTTCTGACGCAGAAATAACACCCAGCCCTTTTTCAGCTAACACATCCATAATACGAGGCCCATGTACGTTTAAAACACGGGTTTTCTCCGTCGCTTTCAACAGATCATATTTGCTATATTTTTTACCATAGCTAGCTATCTTCGGAAGCGGGCTGTTAAAAAACATCAGCGTTTTACCTGTCAAATCCTCAATGGTATTAATCTGTCCATACTTCTCAATAAGCTTCGGACTTGCCCAAAGCTTTTGTTTAAAGTTATGAAACGGAATATAGTGGAAATAATCATTCTGCTCATTATCCAACCACGCACACAAAAAAATCTCATTATGACGCTGATCAATATGAAAAAACGAATCAATCTGGTTGATCGACAAATCTAAATCCGGATATTGCTGTAAAAAATCTCCAATGTAGCTTGAAAAAAAGCCTTCAAGTATCGTCTGAGTTGAAGAAAGGAACACTTCGCCCGAAAAATCACTCTTATAATGCATACCAACAGAGTTATAAACTTTGTCATAAATTCCCACCAATTGAGAAAAATCTCCCAAGATTTGCTCTGCTTCTTTACGCACATAGACCGTTCCGGTTTTAGAAATATCAAAAAGAGTAATCCCTACTTTAGCCTGTAAACGCCTTAGAGATGTAAGGGCTGTACTGCGATTGATACCCAATTTCTGGATAGCACGATCAGTGTTTTTTTCCTCCTTAAAGGTTGATGCAACCAAGATCTCAAACGATGTTAGAGGCTGAAACCCTTTTTCTCTTTTCTTTGACATTAACAAAACCTTTTTTTTATAAAAACAAATTGAAGTTATTTTATAAAATAAAATTCAAAATGTTGACAAATGAAATTTTATACCTATATTGGGATTAAGTGATGTGATGATGAAAACACCGAGTTTATTTAAACTCACTTAGCACCGGCAGAAAAGATGTCATTCGTGTTCGTTTTCTAGCATTATGCGAAATTGGGTTATGAGTCGTGATAGCGACGGCATCCTCCATACTTTAGTGCTTTAAAAACCCGATTTCTTCTTATACCTCCTACCATTGTGCCTCCTTCTCTGAAGGGGGCACTTATTTTTTCAACCATCTTCTGTTCTATAAAAGTAACAAATAATTGAAAACTTTTGAACAATTCTTATTCACTTCGCATTCCAATAGACTTATAAGAAGCAAAATTAAGCTAAAAAAATTTGTTTTTAAGTAAAAAATAAAATAAAAAACACCCTATACTCTCTTGATTATTCCCATTTTTTTATTTTTTTATCTTATAAATTCATATTGTAGTTGACAAAGAATATAAAATACAAATACAAATATATGTATGCCTACCGGTACTTCTTCTTTTATCTTTATATCTCTTCAAATAAAATATAATAATTAAAACATTTATAAGAAAAAAATAGTCTTACCACACAAGCTAATATATACTTGA
>CAYGMA010000025.1:0-10064 GCA_964351045.1 uncultured Holosporaceae bacterium
CCAAAGTTCCTGTTGTAACCTCAGTTTTGCACTGGTTCTTATAATGACTCATAATCTGACACATGAGACCGCTCAAGCCAATAGAAAAGCTCTGAATATCACCACCCGCAATTTTAAAATGCTCACGCGACTCAAGCGCCTGAACAGAAGAAGCGCTCCATATCATTAATAAAACCAGAACTCTTATTAAAGGGCTCTTTGTTGTAGTCATTTTAGATATCTTCATTTTTCTCAGTTTTTTTTACTTTTTCCCCAGAACCAGAAGAAGATGTGGTTTTTTCTTTTGTCTTTTCCTCTGATTTTTCTTCCTTATTAGCAGTTTCTCCACTTTCTTTTTTCTCAGTTTTTTTTACTTTTTCCTCAGAAGAAGATGTGGATTTTTCCTTTACCTTTTCCTCTGATTTTTCTTCCTTGTTAACAGATCCTTCGCTTTCTTCTTTTTTTTCTTTTTCTGAACTCATCTCTTCTTTATCTTTCATTGACTCTTTTTCAGGAGAGTCTTCATCTTCGGAGTCTGCTTTTTTTTGATCCTCGTTTTCCTCACCTTGTTGGCTATCGCCCATCTCATCATTCTTTTTCTTCATCTTTTTTAATTCACTCACTTCAAGAGGTGTACAATGATGCAAAACAACTCCTGATGGCAAAGTAGCCCCACAAAGCTGCGCTCCTTCAAACTTCGTATTATTCACTGTAGCACCACTAAGATTGGCATTTCTCAAATTTGAATAAGACAAGTCTGCATTTGTTAAATCCGCTCCTCCTAAATCCGCCTCTGAAAAGTCACAAAAGAGCATAGATGCATTCGTGAAATCCGCACTTTTCAAAACCGCACCTTTAAAAGAACCTTGCCGCACATTTGCATCTCTAAAGTCAGCATTTCGCATCTTTGCTCCATCAAAGCTCCCATTAATAATGCTTGTATTGCTAAAGTTTATATTTAAGCCTTCAATATTTTTAAAAGATGGCAAAACAAGGGTCGCCGCATAAAAAGACCCGTAATTTAAATCGCTGTTATTAAAGTGTGCGAATTTTCCCATTGAGTAAGAAAAATCAGCATACATAAGCCCACAAAATCCTGCCTGAAGGTGCGAAATATTGCTCTCTTTTGCAGAGATATGGAACATAATCGCATGCATAAAATTTGCTGCCTGTAAATTAGCGTTATTTAAATTACTGTTATTTAAGACGGCACCAAAGAAATAAGATCCTGTTAAATTTGTTTTAGACAAATTCAAATAGCTAAGGTTTTGGAATTTATAGTTACACATAACGCAAGAGCGCCCCTGCTGAAGCGTTAAAGTACTTGACTCTTTAAAACTGCACTGCGTTAAAAAGAAAACCGCCCCTAATACATAAATATGCTTTAACAAGATATCCTCCTGACTAAATATCAACTTAAAATCTTTCAGGATCTTTGTAAACCACAAATCATTATTGGATAATGTTAAAAGACTTGATAAAGTTGATTTATGAATCCCGCTGCTTCAAATTATATGAGCGTGTCAGCTCTTTCTGCTTCTATCCAACGTGTGATGGGAGATACGTTCAGTGAAGTTTACGTTCGAGGCGAGATTTCAACGCTTAAAATCCACACGTCTGGCCATGTTTATCTCACGTTGAAAGATGAAAAAAGCGTGATTGATGCCATCATATGGAAAGGCACCGCCTCTCGCTTGAAACACAAAGCAGAAGAAGGGTTGGAAGTTTTATGCTATGGACGCATCACCACTTATCCTGCACGCTCAAAATATCAATTAATCATCAACTCTTTTGAACCCGCTGGCGTAGGGGCCCTGCTTAAGCTTCTTGAAGAACGAAAAGAACGCTTACGAAAAGAAGGTCTTTTTGAGCCAGAGCGAAAAAAAGCGCTTCCCTTTCTTCCTAGAAAAATTGGCCTCATCACTTCTGAAACTGGTGCAGTTCTTCAAGATATTCTTCATCGCCTTGAGGAACGCTTTCCACTTCCCGTTATGCTTTGTCCTGTAGCTGTACAAGGGGAAAGCTCTCCGCAAGAGGTTATAAAAGCACTTCATATCTTTAAAACCCTTCCAGAACATGAGCAGCCCGATGTCATCATCATTGCCCGAGGAGGGGGAAGCCTAGAAGATTTATGGGGATTTAACGACGAAGACCTCGCTCGAACAGTTGCTTTGTTTCCCATTCCTATAATTTCTGCCATTGGTCATGAAACGGATACCACGTTGATTGACTACGTTTCAGATTTACGCGCCCCCACACCAACTGCGGCTGCAGAGCTTGCTGTTCCTGTGCGCTCTGATCTCTTAAAAACCCTAAACAACTGGCACCAACGCCTTAAAAATCAAATTATTTCTTACTTACAACATGAATTTCTACGGCTCAAAGAGCTTTTTGGACGCCTTCTACACCCAAAACAAGCCTTAGAACAGGTTATTCAACGTCTTGATGAATCAACCGACCGCCTGCGTATATACTTAGATCGATCTTTAGAAAAAAAAGGGTGGGCTCTCACACTCATTTTAGAACGCTTTAATGTCCTTACACCCTTAAAAAAAATAGAAAAAGCAGAAGAAAAGCTTTCCGAACTAACTCGAATGCTTGAATCACTGGCCCCAAGCAATACACTCAAACGTGGTTATACTATGCTTACTGACGAAAGTGGAAAAAAGGTATACCTCACACAGAATTCTGTAACATCTGGAGAAAAAGTCAAAATCCAATTCTGCGACGGAAGCCGCTTTGCTCAAATAGAGTAACGCTCTCAAAACAAAAAGATATGGATTTACAAAGCGTTCTCAAAAAGCAAGCATTTTTGTTTAAATTCATGCACAAATTTTTTAACTTTTTTCTCATTTTACTCTTTACTTTTAGAAACTCCCCAGTTTTCTTATAAAAATATAAAAAAACCATGTTTTTCAAGGCATTAAGAACATGCTTATAGTTTGAGCATTAGGAAGAAAAGTCACTAAAACGAGGGATATAGCTCTACCTTTACAAAAGTTATCCCAACTCTTATCCACAGCCTTCGTGGATATTTTTACCTTAGCTTTTTTCCGTCCAAACTTTTGGCGTTTGACGAGAATATATTCTCCTCCTTATAAAAATATGCTAAGACAAAGGACAACGATAGAGGATTTTATGAGCACAGAAAACACACAACCAAAATTTAGCGTTAATGTTGTAGGCCAATACGTCAAAGATTTATCTTTTGAAAACCCAGGTATTCTCAAATATTTTGCCAATCCAGAAAAGCCAGATATTAGCGTTGACATCCAAGTCCAAGCACAACAAGCCAATGATGAAGTTTTTGAAGTTGAGCTTCATGTTCAAGCCACGGCAAAAGCAAAAGACACAACTTTATTCATTGTTGATTTACGCTACGCAGGTCTTTTTTCAGTTAAAGCTGACAACCAAGCGGAATTAAAACCCTTTCTCCTTATTGAGTGCCCACGCTTACTCTTCCCATTTGCACGAAGCATTATTGCCAATGCCACAAGCGATGGCGGGTATTTACCATTAATGCTAAACCCTGTTGATTTCTCTGAACTCTATCAACAGCAAGAGCAATCCGAATCTAACGAACGCACCATAAACTAAATGTATGAAAAAGGGCCGAAGACTGCTAGCGTTGAAGATGCACCACACTCTTCAGCGCAGCATAAGCCTCTTCGGAACCTGTTCCTTTTTTGGCCTTACATCAAAAAATATCCAGGGCACGTAACACTCCTTTTTTCTGCAATCATTGTCGCCTCATTTAGTGTTCTGATTTTTGGTCGCGCATTAGGCATCCTCATTAATCACGGTGTTGAAAAAAATGACCCCTCTTTTTTAGCACAAGGCATTTTACTGCTTTTTGGATTAGTAGGATGTTTAGCTCTTGGAAGTTATTTAAGGCTAAAATCTATCACTTTCTTAGGAGAAAACGTTGTTTCTGAATTAAAAAAAGATATTTTCAATCGCCTCCTTCATCAACCCTATCCTTTTTTTGAAAGGCACAAAACGGGAGACCTTCTTTCTCGATTAACCAGCGATGTGCTTCTTATTCAACTTCTTGTAAGCAATAGCCTCCCCATTGCTTTGCGCAACTTTATTTTAATGGGAGGAAGCATCATTTTATTATTTATAACCAGCGCAAAATTAGCAGCATATGTTTTTATTTTAGCACCTCTTCTCGTTCTTTTTATTTCCGTTTTAGGCAAAAAAGTTAAAAGCCGTTCTAAGGCAGTTCAAGAAAACCTGGCTCATTTAAACGTTCTAGTTGAAGAGTCGTTAAGTGCCATTCGAGAAGTTCAAGCATTCAATCAAGAAAAAAACAGAACATCTTTGTTTCAAAAGCTCTCTCAAACTATCGTTAAAACCTCCTTGCATCATATGCAGGCCCGCTCTTGGCTCATTGTTAGCATTATGCTTCTTGTTTTCTCCTTTATTTCTTTCCTTCTATTGACAGGTGGCAAAGATGTACTGCAAGGATCCATTTCTTCTGGAGACCTAACCTCTTTTGTCTTTTATGCTCTTTTAGTTGCCAGTTCCGTTAATGCACTCAGTGAAATTATGGCTGATGTTCAGCGCAGCTCTGGAGCAGCAGAACGGTTAAAAGAACTCCTTGATCTTCCCTTTTTTCCCGAAAAGGATGTAAAAAACGACCCTCCAATATTTACAAAAAATCTATCCTTTCAAAATGTCTGTTTCTCGTATCCATCACGCCCAGGCCAAAACGTCCTTCAAAATATTAATCTCTCTATCCCAAAAGGGTCTTTCGTCGCATTTGTTGGACCAAGCGGTGCAGGAAAAACAACACTCTTTCAATTACTTCTTGGGTTTTACACCCCGGAACAAGGTGAAATAACTTTAGACAAAACATCCTACAATGCGCTTTCAGTAAAAACCATTCGATCCTATTTTGGGTACGTGCCTCAAGACCCCCACATGTTCTCAGGAACACTAAAAGATAATTTACTCTTTGGAAGCAGCGATATCTCAGAAGATACAATACAAGCCGTTCTAAAAGAAGCACATCTATCCTCTTTTGTTGATAGCTTAAAAGAAGGTTTAGAAACACGTGTTGGAGAAAAAGGGATTCGGTTATCTGGCGGACAAAAACAACGTATTGCCTTAGCCCGAGCCCTTCTTAAAAAGCCACAAATTCTCTTACTCGATGAGCCAACAAGTGCTCTTGATTCTAAAAGCGAAAGCTTTATTCAACAAACACTTGAAGCCTTAAAACAACAAAACACCACCGTTTTAATCATTGCCCACAGACTTTCTACCATTAAAATGGTAGACACCATTTATGTTTTTGATCAAGGGCAGTGCATCCAAAAAGGAACTCATGATAGCCTTTTAAAACAAAAAGGCTTATATGCAGAACTTTCAAAAATTCAATTTGATTCCTCTTCCTCATTCTCTTAGAATGAAGCCTTAGAAAAGGGAGGCCTCTGTGATTCAACGCGTCTTATTAAGTTTAATTCTTTTTATGTCTTTCTCTGCAACAGCAGAAGAAATTAATTATCCTTCAACTCTAAAAAAACTACAAGAAGTTATAAAACACCCTTTGTCTGGCGTCAAAACTATTCAAAAAGGCGTTGAACAAAATGAAGCTCTATTCAGTTTTTCTCAAACACCCGATCTTTTTATCATTATGGATAAGGCTCATGCCAGCATAAAACAACTTATTATTGCTCCCGCGTTAGCTCTAGACGCTCAAATTCCAACCCTTAACGTCGTCTTTTCATATTTATTTTCTTTTTATATTTTGTGCATCTTTATGGTTAGCTACCTTTTACAAAGGTATGCCCCCCAACTGAGACAGTCCATCCTCGTTCAAACCTTTCTTGTTCTAACCCTACTCCTAATAAATACCATTTTCTATGGACTGGGAGAGGAGTATGTTACAGATTTAGAGCTTCAAAAAGCGCTCACAATACTTATCTTTCTTTTTACTTTTATGACTGTAAACAGACTCATTATAAGTTTTATCCTTTCAGAGCCCTATAACTTCTTTAAACCCATTCAAGAAAAACACACTCTTCGAAAAACATACAATCTTCATTTAATTTCTGAACTTAACCTCATAGAGTCTCTCATTAAATACGCACTTCCTCTTCTTGTTCTTATTCTGCAAGGCGCTGATTATGTTCAGTTTTGCTTAAATATTTCCCAAAACTGTAGCGACTCTTTACAATATTTAGTTCTTTTAGTTTTAAAAGCGTTGTTTATAAGTTATTTAATTATTTTTTACCTTTCCATCTATTCGGAACCATTAAAATTAACTGACTTTCAAAAAAGACTTTGGCTAGGAGTCCTTATTATAGGAACCATTTTCTTTGCCTGGAACATTCCTTCCCTTATCGGAATAAATGGAGAAAGCCTACGCATGTTTTTCCTTGATGCCTTTATCGTTCTTTTCCCATTTTTAAACCTACCTATCTACAAGCTCATTGCATCAAAAATACATATAAAACAAAAAAAAGGAGATATCCAAAAAACCATAAACATAGAAAAATTAAGCCAAGATATTACAAAGTATCTGTTTCTTATAATTTCTATTGTAATCAGTCTTCGGCTGCTCGTGATTTTCAATGACTTTAATGAATCCACAAAATGGTTCAAAACCTTATCAAATTATATTTATATGCGTTTTATTTCTCTTGCTTTCGTTTCATTTATATCACTTGGTCTGTACTATAAAATAATAAGTGAAGTTAAAAAATTTTCATCTCTCTATACAAACCGATTGGAAAGCAATTTTTATACCGTAAAATCAAACTATAAGCTGGTGGCTATTTCTCAATCTATTGGAGATATTGGGCCGTTTATATTTTGGCCAATCTTTTCCTATATCATTCTCGTTGAGTTTGGGTTTAATCAAATATATCTTATTTCATTCTATGGCATTGTTGTTGCAAGTACTTTAATCGGAGGAAGAGAAAGCATCGGAGACCTCCTAAAAGGAGCCTCATTTGTTTTTCAAGGGCTTATCATTCGCGGAGGGAAAGTCACAATTAATGACTCTCTTTATGGTATTATAGAAAAAATATCTCTTCAAAATTTTTATTTGCGCGATGAAAAAGGCCTCCTTCATGTGATGAATTACTCTAATATTTCTACGATAACCTTTCACAATGAAGTTTATACAAACTTTTCTCTTGAGGTTTCGGAAGAGTATAATATTCGAGAACTTGACGCTTTATTAGAGGAAACAAAAAACGATTTTAACAAAGAAAATACCGAAAATATTGAACTTCTTACAGTGTTTAAAGTCGAAAAAATAGAAGGTGATAGAATACGCATCAAGTATCTCATGAAAGCAGAGCCCATTAAAGTGTGGCGTCTACAAACTGCTTTTGAAGCCAAATTAGGACAAGCCTTAAAGAAAAAGAAAATTTCTTACAAATTGATTGAAGATGCGCCGCCAGAAATTAATTAAGAAACCTTGAGTTTCATTCAAAAAAAATATAGCTTCCTCAATACAAAAGCGCACATTTTTTTATTGACCCTTTAATATTAGTTTTAAATGAAAGAACACCCTAACAAAGAACGTCTTGCTAAAGTATTAGCTGATAGAGGTCTCTGCTCAAGACGGTCTGCTGAGCCTCTTATTCAAGCTGGTGATGTATGGGTCAATGGCACCCCCCACACCAACTTAGCTGAAAAAGTAGATATAAACGCTGAGATAACGGTCAAAGGAAAACCTTTACAAAAAAAGCTGCGCCTACGCGTTTGGCTCTTTCACAAGCCCCCTCAAATGGTGTGCACCCATGATGATCCTCAACAACGAGAAACAGTTTTCTCTTATGTCAAAAAACAAGCACCAGAACTCCCCCGCGTTATTTCCATTGGACGCTTAGACTACCTCTCTGAAGGGCTTCTTATTCTCACAAATACAGGGTCTTTTGCGCGTCACCTGGAGCTCCCTACAAATAACTTTAAACGTTGCTATGATGTTAAAATACAAAAAGAGTTACCCTCCTTCGTTATTGACCGTTTAAAAAAAGGCATAACTATTGAAGGAGTCTCCTATGAAAGCATTGATGTTAAAAAATTAGTGGAGCAAAACTGGTATCGATTCACACTACAAGAAGGAAAAAATCGAGAAATTCGACGTGTTTTAAAGCACTTCAACATTCCTCTTGCTCGACTTAAACGTATTTCTTATGGCCCTTTTCGTTTAGGTACATTAAAAAAAGGAGAAATAAGCGAAGTGCCTCCTGTGAAACTCAAAGAATTTAAAAGCTAAGGGAAAAAAATGCGTATTGTTGGCGGAAAATATCGTGGAAAAATACTACAATGGACAGATGAATCCACAACGCGCCCAACAAAAGATCGTGTGCGGGAATCTTTGTTTAATGTTTTAGAAAATGGGCTTAAATTTAACCTCAAAAACAAGCGTGTCTTAGATTTATTTTCAGGAACAGGTTCTTTGGTTTTAGAAGCTTTATCTCGAGGCGCCAGTTGGGGTACTTTTGTTGAAACAAACCCAAAAGTTCGCAAAATTTTATGGGATAATATTCGCGCTCTAAATGCTGAATCAATAAGCCAAGTCATTGGGCTTAAAGCACAAACTGTATTAGATAGGGGGAATCCAAATGACCCTTATGGCCTTATCTTTTTAGACCCTCCTTATCGCATTACTTATTTGGAAGCCTTATTAGACAAACTCAAAAATGACCAGTGGATTCACTCTAACAGCTTGCTAATTCTTGAAACTTTTAAGAACACAGATCTTCAACATCCTGGATTTGAAATAATACACAACCGCACTTATGGTATTGTAAAAATACTGGTATTAAAGCCTCAGCCTGGAATTAGTTAATTTTCTGGGCACGCACAAAAACATACACATTTATTTACAAACAGAAAAAAACTAGCTACTATGGGAAAAATAATTAAATTTTGGGGGATCTTTATAATGTCTTTTTTAAAAACACGGTGGTCTATTTCTTTGCTATCTCTTGCACTTCTAGCTGGCTGCGAATGCGGCATGGATGGTAAAGGATGTTCAGGCTCTAAAATGAATATGGAAATGCCTGATGAGATGGATATATATGAAACAGGCGCAGTCTTTGAAAATGGCGTTCCTATTGCCAGCAAGAATATGGCTATGTTTGCATCAGGCGATAGTGTTTATTTTGGTTTTGACAAATATTCAATCAACACTGCTGCACAAAGAGTTTTAGAAGACCAAGCCGCTTGGTTAAATGCTCATCCTGAAAAAACAATCATCATTGAAGGGCGTTGCGATGAAAGAGGAACACGTGAGTATAACCTTGCCCTAGGAGAACGCCGTGCAAATGCTGCAAAAGAATACCTAATGGCTCTTGGTGTTGATGGACAACGCATTTCTATCATCAGCTATGGGAAGGATAAACCAGTTGTCTTAGGCTCTAATGAACAAGCTTGGGCATTGAACCGTGTTTCAACAACCCGTATTGAAGAGTAATCTTTAAACTCAAATAACAAAAAAGAGCCGCTTGTCTTTATTAAGATGAGTGGTTTTTTTTATGGAGAATAGTATTATGCACCCACTTTCATCATTTACAGACTTTCAAAAAATTCATATTTACTCTGGAACAATCGTGCAAGCTGAAGGATTTCCAAAAGCACGAAGTCCTGCTTTTAAGATCTGGGTAGACTTTGGAGAAAAAATTGGTATTTTAAAAACATCTGCTCAGATAACCAATCTTTACACTCTTGAAACATTGGTGGGAAAACAGGTTATGGGATGTGTTAATTTAGGAGAAAAAAACATTGCGGGATTCCAGTCTCAATTTTTATTGCTTGGTTTCTCTGATGAAAAAGGGCACATTTCACTGGCATCTCCGGATCATAAAGTCCCGAATGGGCAACGTCTTCATTAATCAGCATAAGGGTAAAAGCGCATGACAAAAAAACTCTCACTTTATTTATTCATCCTTCTCTCTTGTTTCGCACAAACAAAAGCTGAAGAAGAATCTCCCCAAGTTTTCACTCCTTTGCACCCAACTAAACATGATTCAATATCTTCTCAAAAGGACGCTTCCCCAATTACATCCTCTTTCTCTGCGCAAAAAGGCATTAGGTCTTTGGATCATCTCATACTAAACAAA
>CAYGMA010000026.1:0-3485 GCA_964351045.1 uncultured Holosporaceae bacterium
TGCACCAGTGGCAAGAAACCCAGCTCGCTCAATTCTTTCTCACGGCGATCTGTAATGGAAATTTCCGTTGGACACTTAAGCGCCAAATCTCCATCTGTTGTTTTAAAGGTATAAACAGGAAGATCTTCCACAAGCCCTCCCCCTTCAACACCGCGGATAGCTGCCGTCCAACCATACTTAAAGTAAGCTGTCGTAATTTTTGTCCCCAGCATGTAGCAAGAGTTTGTCCAAGCAAAGGTGTTTTCACTTGAAGCATCAACTTCTTCTGTGTAGTTCAATCCTTCAACTGGATTCGTATCAGGACCATACGGTGCCCGAATCAAAGAACGTGGCAATGTTAGAACCATATAACGAGAATCTTCAGATTCACGGAATGAGTTCCATTTAATCTTATCCAAAGAATCAAAAATCTTCGCTAAATCACGAGGACGCCCCAATTCTTGGTAAGACCCCAGGTTAAACATACTTGGGTCTGCTGCTGTAATCACTGGAGCAAAGGCCGCCGCTGCAACACCAGAAAGATTCTTCACGATTTCCATATCAGCTGGCGTTGACTTAAAGCTATAGTCTGCAAGCATGCAAGAATACGGACTTCCACCAAAGGTTCCATATTCTTCTTCATAAACCTTTTTGAACAAGTTACTTTGGTCAAATTCAACAGCTTTTTCCAGGTCGTTGGCTAACTCAGATTTTGAAATGTTCAACAACCGAATCTTCAGCTGCGTGCTTGTAAATGAGTTCATCACAAAATAATGCAACCCACGCCATGAACCTTCCAAAGAACGGAACTTATCATTATGCAAAATCACATCTAACTGCTTAGAAAGAAGATGATCTATTTCACTGATTTTCTGATTAATAAAAGCCACCGCATCTGCAGGGATGGTATCATCTTTACTGCGCGCTAAAATCTCACGCACATAAGCACCAAGCATATCATTTGCATAATCTTGGTCAGAGTCATTCCGAACCAACCCTCCGTCTGTCATAATAGACGTTAGGATATCCCCAGTTGCTGCTTTATCATTTACCATCGTTAACTCCCTCTAACGTACGTTATTTTCTGCCCTTAGGCTTTGCATCTTCGTCACCTGCTGTAGGCTTTTGATCAAGCTTTAAAGCAGATTTAATTTTACTCTGAGCCTCTGGTTTTTCTAAAACCGTTGTTAATAAATCATCTAATTTATCATTCCCATCTAGCTTGGTCAGCAAGTCTCGCAACATGGTTCTTGTTTTATAAAGCTCTGCAAGTGCTGGAATTTTTTTGATGACATTCACAGGATCAAAATCATCAATTTTATTAAAAGTTAAATCTAGGTTCAACATATCTGACGGGTCATCTGTAAGCACATTTTCAGCTTGAAATGTTACCCGAGGAGCAATTTTTGCCATAATATCATTGAAGTTATCGCGATCTATCTCAGCAAACTTACGCTCCTTCACAGCTGGCAAAGGCATACTTGGATCACGATCCCCTGAAAGATCAGCCAAAACCCCCACAACAAAAGGAAGTTCCTTCATTTCAATGGCATCACCAATTTCAACATCATACGTAATCTGAACGCGTGGTGGACGAATCTTATCAAGAAGGTGTTGGGTTTCGAGCATAAATATCTCCCTGTGCTATTGAACTATTTGGTTAACTTTTGCATGTTTTCAAAGGCTTGTCAAACGGATTTAACCGGCTAATCAGCTATTTTTTTATCTTAAAGAGAATCCTCTAAAATCAATTCCTCAAATAGGAAAAAAACAGAGAAAAATCTCTTTAGTTGTTCAAGATAAAGATAAAAAAAATCTTATCTACGCCTTTGTTCACAAAGGCAAACAGCTGCATATTTTGAGGTATCACATCCAAATAACCTTAAAAAAGCATCTCCTTGCGCCAAGTCCCCATTACTAACAAGCCCCTTCTCCTCACATAAATGGGGACACACAATCTCTTTTAAACCACACGAACTATGCGTTTTCAGGTGTTTTTTTGACACACACACATTTGACTGAACTTCTGCACTTACCTGAAATACACACGTAGCAAAAGTTGCAATTAATAGAGCTTTTTTTCCAAATAATTTAAACATTACGATACCTCTCTGTATTTAAACTAACTGTTACATGTTTTCAAAAGTTTGTCAAAAGTCATTTACAGGCTTCTAAAGCCCATCACACAAAAAGAGCGTCTGGGAAAAACAAGGTCTTACTTCACCTTGCAATAAAAGAAGAAATCCTCTAACTTCAGTCTAAATTAAAATAGGATAATATGAAGCAAGCTTTTTCATCCATAAAAAACGCCACTCAAACGCCTCTCAAGCGTGCCATTTATTCCCGTCGTTCTGGCGGCCTTCCACAGCTTCAATTTTTCTCTCGGGCGTTTCAAGGCATTCTTTATAATCAAATCTGGGAAGATCCAGAAATCGATCGGCAAGCACTTAAGCTTAACGCCCAATCTCGTCTTATTGCCATCAGCTCTGGGGGATGCAATGCATTGAATTACCTAATCGACACACCTGAAAAGGTGTCCATGGTAGATATTCAATACAATCATCTTCAAATTGCAAAGATGCGTTTTTATGCCCTCAAGTATTTACCGGATTACGCTTCCTTATTTCAGTTCTTGGCTATTGGGCGCGGCAAAGAAAACACCCAAAATTTTTACACCTATATTTACCCTCATCTAACACCCGAAGAAAAATCCTATTGGGAAAGCCCCTTAAAACAACTCTGGAAACGCTATCAAAAGCGCATTGATATTTTCCAAGATGGATTTTATGGCTCCAGCAAGGCCTCCCTTGCCGGGCGCATGATTTTCCCTGTTCTGGGTATTAAAAAAAGCCGAATCGAAACCTTCTTGCATTTGAATAACACGGAAGCTCAGAAAAATCTTTTTGATACCTATATCCTCCCCCGCATTCAAAAACGGTGGCGGCATTTATTTTTCAAGCTTCCCGCTCTGTGTGCTTTTTTAGGGGTACATCCCAATCAAATCGAAATCCTTCAAGAAGAAACCAAACTCACCTTAAAAGAGCTTTTTATCCAGCGCGTACGTCAATCCCTCACCGATACACCCTGTGAAACCAATTATTTTGCTTGGCAAGTTTTTCTTTCTCGATACAACCTGGAAAATCAAGAAGCATTGCCCATTTATCTTCAAGAAAAGAATTATGATGCTCTTAAAAAGCAAGCTCAAAAAGAGGTGTGTGACTATACTTATACCTCCATTATTACAAAGCTTGAAGACGCGAAGCCTGGTGACTACAACCGCTTTGTTTTGCTTGATGCTCAAGAGTGGATGAGCCATGAAGATATCACCCGTCTTTGGACGCACATCATCCGTGTTGGAGGTCCAGGCGCACGCATCATCTTCCGAACTGGCACGGTAAACTCCTACCTCCTCGATCAAATTCCAGAAGAGCTAGGACGTCAGCTTATTTATCATAAAGATCTCTCTGAAACCCTTTTCAAAAAAGACCGCCTTAAAGTTTATGGCG
>CAYGMA010000026.1:3495-8465 GCA_964351045.1 uncultured Holosporaceae bacterium
CTACGAAGTCAAAAAGGAAGGATAACGCCATGAGCAATCACCAAACCTTAATGAACAAAGTGTATCAGTTTCAATCACCTTTTTATGATTTTACCCGGAAGTTTTATTTGCTTGGGCGCGACCGATTGCTTGAAACTCTTGCAAAAACACACCCCTCTTCAGTTCTTGAAATAGGCTGTGGCACAGGACGTAATTTATTTAAACTTAACAAGTTCCTAAAAGGCCAGACACCAGCTCCTTTGTTAGTGGGTGTTGATATTTGTGATGTACTCCTTTACCAAGCAGAAATGCGCAAACGCCCAAACAGGCACACTAATTTGCATTTCATTTGCGAAGGAGCAGACACTTTCCAACATGAGGCCCATTATTTTCCTCTGTTTAAAACCGCGTTCTGCTCCTATAGCTTGTCCATGATTCCAGACACTCAGGCCTGCCTTGAATCTGTGCACCGAAATCTGGAAGAAAAAGGAAAGTTTTACATCATTGATTTTCATGATTTTAAAAACTGGCCACCCCTTATTCGCGCGCTGCATGATAAGTGGCTTTCTTTTTTCCATGTGCGTTATCGGGAGCAAACCTATGATATCTTAAAAGAGTCTCCTCTCTTTAAAGTGCTGGAAGACACGTCTCTTTACGGGGGCTATGCCCGCTTGATGGTTTTAGAGAAAAAGTAACTCCACCAGCGCCTTTTATTTAAGTGCATTAGGATTTTTTCTTCTAATAGTCCTCATTTTGTTTTCAACGTGACTTTTCTTAATGCTAAGATCAGGATATTTCTTATTAAAGCCATCAGTTATTTTTTGAAGATCATGCCCCTTATTACCAGGAAACATATAAGCACTCTTACCTTTATTGTCTAAAATAAATTTTTCCAATTTTCCAGCGGTTACCGGATCCAATCTAGAAGACTTTCCCTCCCGTTTTTTATGATTTTTCCGCCCTTCTCCTCTTTTTTTAGGCAGTGGATTACAATTATTGTTACTAAGATACCAAACTTGATTCCCGACCTGCTCATTAGAAACGTTAACGGAAAAATCTTTACTGAAATCTTCTCCTATTTTTTTACAGTCAAAAGATCCATTAGCCAGCTTATACTCTTCATTATCCTTTATGCTAACAATAAAGTCACGCAATGCCTGAATTGTATCTGTATCCAACCTATTAGAAGTTTTCACATTTTTTTTAGAAAGGGCTTTCCTAATATAAGAGCAAGGCGAAGCAATTTCTTGCTCTGAAAAACTGCCTTCAAACTCTGACAAAAGAACTTTATTTATATCTGTTGTACCAGCTTTTTTTAACACCACAGCTCTTGCAACAATGTCTTTTCTAAGCTGCTCAGATTCCTCAAGATTTCGTTTTTTTTGTATTAACCCTTTTTCTCTTCTGTATTTTTGTATTATGTCATTAATAGTATTTCTTGAAACTTCCAAACCCTCCTGCGCAAGTGCAGTGTTTATTTTTTTATAATTTATCCGTCCGTCTGCCAGTTGCCGTTCATACACCTCAATAACTTTCTTCTTCAGTTCAGGGTCAAGAGTCATATATTTAGTTTCATATCCAACCTCTTGAGCAAGTTTGCTAACAATCCGTTTATCCACTCCTTCTTGTTCAGCTATTTCCGCTAAAGAGCGCCTTTCTTCTTTCTTCATCTCTGCTAAAAGAATTTCTTCAATATGCTTGCGCTTCTTTTCTTTTTCTTTTGGCGTTAGTTTTCTCAAATCTACTTTTTTAGCGCCTCCACCTACTGCAGCCTTTTTAGCTTTCTTTTTGGAAAGGAGATCTCCAGACTCTTCTACATCATCATCACTGCTTTCATCATCTGAGTCTATAACCTTAGAAGCCGTTCTCTTCCCCGATTTTCTTGCTCTTTCCTTTCCATGTTGATGAGAACTCTTTTGAGCCTCTGAAGAAACCGCGGCTTTCTCCTGCTTTTTTTCCAGCCTAACAGCATCAAGCTGGTATCTAACCTGGTCAGCAGAAACCTTCACAGAAGAGGTTTTATTAAAAGCAGTTGCTATTTCTTCACGCTTAACCCCCACCTTTAACTGATACTTTTTATCGTCCATTATTCTTTTAATAAACTGTCGCAACTCCCCAGCTGTTTTTCGGGTCAATTTATTAGAAATTGCCCCCCTTCTATTTAAGGTTTTCTGGACATAGTCAGAAGTTACCTTCAATTTCCCAGCAATAATGGTCTTTATTTCCTTAAGCGTTCTATCGCCTTTCAGCTTCTCATATTCCTCAAAAATACTCTTCCGAAGTTTTTTTAGAGTTGCGTCGTCTCGTTTTTTTGTAAGACCTTTATCTGTCGTATAAGCAGCTATAACAGACTTAACCCTTCCAATGTCCACGCCAGCGTCTTTGGAAATTTTTTTGTACTCCATCTTGACACCTGATGTTTTCTCAGCCTGCTTCTGAGCCAGATACAAATCTATAATTTTCTTTTCTTCAATAACATACTCAATAATTTCAATATGAAACTTAAGAATAGACGCTATTTTTTGGCAATCCACTTCACCGTTAGCCATCTTATGTTTCTCGCACAAACCAATGATTTCTGCCTTCTTCTCTTTAGGAATAGCCGGTTTCTTACTTATGTACCCCTCCTGGAGAGCAAGAGCGGCAGCAGCATCATCTGAGAGACCTGTTTTTTTTCTAATAGCAGTCAAAGACTGTCTCTCATTCCGCAGCTTTTTCTTTTCGGCTTCCATAAGAGCTTTGGCCGTTTCAATTCTTTTTTGTTTTGCTGCATCTGTTAATTCCGCAACAGGTTCTTCCTTTGGAAGCACCCACTTCTTTCTTTTAAGCCTATTAATTGCACTAATTACTTGAGCTTCAGTAAGGTTATTTTTTTTATATTCCTCATGTATCTTCTTAGCGCTCAACCTGCCTTTATACAAAAACTCCTCATTATCTTTATTGGCCAAAATAAATTTATATAATTGATACTCTTCAGATTTGCTTATTTTCTTACATCGCCCTCTGTCAATTGACTCTACATCCTTCCTTGTAATGAAAGGAACCTGTGTCTTTTTGGCCTTCTTTTGAGTAGGAGTATTTTCAGCATGCACGTCATCATCACTGCTTTCATCGTCAGACTCTAAAACTTTAGAGGATGTTCTTTTTTCTTTGGAGCGCATTACCTGCTCGTCGTCATCATCACTACTTTCATCATCCTCTTCTTCTTTAACCCCTGTCTCATCACCTGAGTCAGCGTCGTCTGAATCATCAAATCCAGAACCAGAAAATGCAGCTGATCCAGGGCTAAAGCCATTATCCTCTGAATCATCATCTTCATCATCAGAGTCTAAAACTTTAGAAGATGTTCGTTTTCCATTGCTCTTCTGTACCGGATCCTCTTCCTCGTCGTCATCATCTATATCCATAGAGTTTCCTTGGGCGGCAGCCAAAATGGTAGTTACTCTTTCCTGCAACGTTTGTGCCATGGCTTGACACGGATTCTCCTCCACCTCATAGGCGTCGTCCTCTTCTTCTGCCTCTTGGCTTGCAAGAATCGCCTTCTGAGCAGCGTTAAGTTGGGCAAGTAGCTGCTCTCTAAAAAACTGATAGGTATTGTTATCAGTAATCTGACTTATTTCTATAGAACTTTCCTCTGCCCTATCAGAGACTGAAAAGGCACTGCCTTCATCTTCTTTCTCATCCATGGCAGCCCCATCAATTGGTGAGGAAGTTGGTGTTCCTCGTGTAGAAGTAGTTGTCGTTGTAGCAGTAAACGCTCTCGCTGCTCTTCTTTTATTTCTGTTTGTTAAAGGAACAACGCGAGGCCTCTGAACAGCAGGATGCCTATGCAACGAAGCATCATCCTCGCTTCCATCATCCTCACCTTGTGGCACTGGTGCAGAAGCTCCAAAGTGGCTAGCAACAGCCTTTTCTAAAGATCGTAATAGAGGCTTATTTTGCATTTTCTTTAAAAGCTTAAGCACCTCCGTTCCACCCGGAGCCGGAGAATGCGGCGCCTGCTCTTCCTCTTCGCCCACCCCTTGTTGAGTTTCTTCTACATTTTGTGATACTTGAGATGCACCCTGTTGCTGAGGCATGCCCTGATTCTCATCATCTTCTTCTCCCTCATCTACAGGAGGCGTCTGTTGAGCAACTGCATCAACATCCTCTTCGCCTGCTCCTTGAACGCCTTGAGAAGCCACTGCAGGTGTCTGAGTAACCTGTGCGCCAAAAATACTATACATAAGAGTGGCTGGCTCAGATGATCCTGAAGGTGCGTGATGAACTTCTTTATACTCATGCCAAAACTGTTCTGCCGCTTCATTGGCACTTTTCTCTGTCCACCCCATCTTACGATACCCTAACTCTTTAATGTAGTAAGCTCTAAGCAAATGAAGCACTTTTGAGTTACTTAATCCTAAGTTTTTAATATCATCAATCAACTCATACCCACGTGTCACGTCTTTAGAATCAACTGAAGTCCCTTCTTCCGTCGCAACACACACATTATAAACATAGGCATGCAATAACAATTTCAAATGGTCTTTTTGTTCTTTAGTCCTGTTTTTACCAATACTTTTCAAAGCTTCCACATGGTCAAAACATAACGCGCGCAAAAACTTTGCATAAGCCGGCCAATAGTCCTTTTTTTCGAGGCCATCCGTTATGTCAACATCCATATAGATGTCTTTAAAATATGGCATAAATTTCTGTTGAATCATCAACTCTGAAAGATTTAAAACAGCTGACTGCTGCTTCACCATATTTTCCTGAGAGGCACCTACGTAGGCAGGCTGCAAACGAGGCTTCAGCATCTTATATATAGCCTGCCCTGCTGCAACAATTTTATGATCCTCAGTTAAACCAGCGCTAAGCTGAGCGTCCACACGTGGCAGTATTGTCTTTTTATCTTCTTTCCCTAGAGTCTTAAGAAACGCGCGCGTAGCAACCTCACCTTTTGTTTGATGCGCTTTTTGAGGATCTTCCTGTCTATCTGAAAATTTAGCCTT
>CAYGMA010000026.1:8584-10048 GCA_964351045.1 uncultured Holosporaceae bacterium
ATATACTCAGCGGCCCACAAAACAGTCGCCATTGACTCATGCGGCAACATTAAAAACAAACAAAGACAAACCACAATTCTTTTCATAAAGAAACCTTTTAATTTTTTAAATGCAAACAAATAAAAACAAGTATTTAATAAAAAAACTTGCAATTAAATGCCATATAGAGATTCTAATCACCAAAATCAAGGGTAAACATAGAAAACACGAAAAAAAAGCCCAAAAGGCCTTTAATTTACTGACTTTCTCATAACTAAAGGCATTAAGAAAGAGTCACCCACTTAAAGAGCTTGAGGAGGTCAAGAGAGCTCCCCTCCCGTCTCCTTTCCTCCAGAGCTAATTCAAAATGCTCTAAATTCTTCTCTTTTAAGCATTAGGATCAAGCTTTCCCTCTTTTTTAAGCTGGGCAACCATTCTATCAAATTGATGATCTGGCACCGATTTTTCAGTCTCTTTCTTAAATAACGCCACTAGGCTTTTCGCCCCAACTCCAGGCTTTTTATTTTTTAAGATAAAGTTTGCCAACTCTTCTTTTTCTTTCTTGGTCATTCTTTTTAAGGCTCGCGTTAGTGTTCCAGCTTTTATTGCTGGGTTAATAATTTTAGCACTAACGTATCCTTTAGAAACAGTTTTACCTTCTAATTTCATATAATCAACCACCTGATCTATAATTCCTTCAACGACTTCTTGTTTTTGAAGCTCTTGATATTTGGAAATTATCTTCTCTCTAAGCGCTTGCGCTTCTGCTGGAGAGCGCCGCTTCTGAGCCTTCCCCTTTTGTGCAGTGTGTTTCCCTGTTGCCTTACTCACCTGATTATAAGAAAGCCCTGTTTTTTGTGCAATTTCATGTAGATCAATCTTTCCAGCTTTTTTCTGTTCTTTGTAAAGAGCCACAGCATCAGCTTTCTCTTTTTTCAGCCGCCCTTTGGCGTGACTAGTTTTATAGCCCACGTTTTTAGCATTTACACTAACAACATGGTCGCTAGTATCAGAGTATCTTTTCTTTAAAACAGCTGCCATCCGTGAAATAGAACGCCTATTCTCAAAAGGTTTCTTCATTTCTTTCTTCAACTCTTCTTGAATGTAATCATTTCTCTCAGCAAGATAGCTTCTTGTTTTCTTTGGTTTTTTTTGAACCTGCTCTTCCTCCTCCTCATCGTCTTCATCATCCAAATCTAAAACACGAGCTAAACCTGTTCTTTTCCCATTTCCTGCGTTAATTTCTTCTTCATCGCCATTATCCTCTTCTTCACTCAAAGATCCGTCACCAGAACGACTATCAGGAGACGTTACAACAGAGGTAGAAGGAAATGCAGAAGAAGCAGTCGTTGTAGTTGTCGTTGTTGTAGTCGTTGTTGTAGTCGTTGTTGGAAGCATAGGAACGCTTTCTGTCTCATCAGCATGCACATCCATGCCTTGATGATGCCCTCCATCTAACATAGCACCATTCACAGCACTTTGGTT
>CAYGMA010000027.1:0-9957 GCA_964351045.1 uncultured Holosporaceae bacterium
GCTTTCTAAAATAGGTCCAAGGCGACTGGCACGCTCATCAACAACAGCCCAGTCGTCAGCTGCCTCTGTTGGGGTGGAAGTAGAAGCCGCTTCTAATTCTATATCTTTTAAATCGATGGAGACTAAGTAATCGAATAAAGGGTCTGTTTTTCTTTTGGCATCATGAGGCTGGCCGGTAACCATGCTTTCTAATGGTTTAAGAAATCGCTCAAAATGCTCTCCTATTACTCTAAAAAAACTAAACGATGGCGCTCTCCCACTAGATTCTTTTGTTTCGTCAGAATTGCCATCATCCATGGCTGATAGGTGGGTACAAAAAAATAATAAAATAAATAAAACCTTCATGATTAACTCTATACTTTACATAAATGGTATGGAAAACAGGGGTTGTTGTTAAAGGTGAATTAATGGGAAATATTCTTGTTTTTTAAGAATTTTTGTTTTTAAGAAAAAGATTTCTTAAGTTCAGTCACAACGTGAGAGGCGATTTTCTTTTCTAACCGGTCTTGCGCTTCTTGCCTTTTTGAATCCAGGTATTTCCGCGTTGAAATCATGCGCTGATCTTTTGTTTGTTCAAAGCTGTTTTTAAACGATTCCTTGAGTTCTTTGATTTTTTTTGTGTTTTGTTGTGTGCGGGTTTTAACTTCAGTTGGCCAGTTGTCTAAAGCTTTTTTTGCAGCTGTTTTTTCTGCTTTTGCTTCTTGATATAAGGCTTGAGCTTCATCATAAGATTTTTGAACGCTTTTTTGATGGGCTTCAAGGGCGCCATTTAAAACTGCGAATCCTTTTTTTGCAGCGAAGGCGACAAAAAGAAAAAAGGAAACAGAATACCAAAAAGCGGGGTCGCTGAATAAATGGCTCATGCTGCCCCCCATTTTTTGGCAAGTTTCTCATGCGCGTGCGCTGTTAACTCTTTTTGACTGACAACTAAAGCACCTAAAAGTTTTGCTTCGTGACTTGCAATATCATTTTCTTGATGGGTTAAAAATTCAACGAGCTCATGGGTGAATTCATTGTGCTTTTCTTGATACTCTTCAGAAAGAGATTTGCGTACTTTTTCCAGTTCCGCATCTTCCTTTTCTTGAAGAGCGGCTCTTTTTTCTTGAAGCGTTTTCTTGAGAGCGTCACTTTCTAGGGCAAGCGTCTTTGCCTCCTCTAAAATAGAGGCAATCTTTTCTTGGCGTGATGTAAGGATATTTTGCATGCGTGGAATGAGCACGCTGCGCGCCACACTATAAAAAATAGTGAACAAAACACCAAGCCAAAAGAGCTGCGGAATAAAAGTTGTGACGTCAAACTGAGGCATTCTTTGTTCTTATTTGAACAAGATTAAGAACGCAATGAGTAAAGCAAACAGAGCAACGGCTTCTGTTAAAGCAAACCCAAGCATGGCAATTCCAAAAACATCTTTTTTTGCATCTGGGTTGCGAGCGATTGCACTAATCAAAGTGGAAAAAATATTTCCAATCCCAATTCCTACCCCCATGAGGGCAACAACTGCAAGGCCAGCGCCAATCATTTTTGCTGCATCTATATCCATTTTTTTCTCCTTTATTTATTTTTATCTTGTTGGTTTCTTAATGAAGCTCTAGAGCGTCTCGAATGTATAAACAGGTGAGAACACTAAAAACATATGCTTGCAAAAAAGCAACCATAAACTCAAATCCAATCAGGACCATGGTCGCTATAATAGTTGAAAATCCGAAAATGCCAAGAGAGATTGTAAACATTGAAAAGACTTTGAGCATTGTATGCCCAGCCATCATGTTGGCAAACAAACGGATAGATAGGCTAACAGGCCTGGATAGAAATGAAATAATCTCAATCACAAAAAGAAGAGGGGCCATAAATAAGGGGGTTCCTTGCGGGAGAAAATAAGAGAAAAAATGAAAGCCATGCTTTATAAATCCGAAGAGAGTGATGGTTAAGAACACAACCATGGCCAAAGCAAAGGTTAAGATGATTTGGCTGGTGAATGTGTACGCATATGGAAGCATGCCGAACAGATTGCCAAATAAAATAAAAGTGAAAAGACTAAAGACCAGAGGAAGAAAGGGAAGGCCTTTGGCTCCGATATTTTCTTCTACCAAAGAATTGATAAAGCCAAAAATCATTTCTACAAGCGATTGAAGCTTTCCTGGAATAAAAGAAGAGCGTCGCATGCCAAGCCAAAAAAACAAACAAATACTTGCTGCAGATAAAAACATGTACAGGGCGGAATTCGTAAAAGAGATCGGAACCTCTGCAATAGAAAGAGGGATAATCTCTGTGATTTCAAATTGCTCTAAAGGGCTATGCATTGTTGTTAAAGGTCTTTCTTTATCTTCTGGCTATAGCGGTAAATGTTATAAAATCCAGCGCCGCAGCCGAGAAAAAATCCAATTACCAACCCCCATGGTTGGGTTTTAAAATAGGTATCTATAAAATACCCAAGGCCCACTCCTACCATAACACCGGCAACTAATTCAATACTAATACGAAAAGATGTATTTTTGAAGGACGGATTTTTAAACGATTTTTTCTTGTATTGATCTTGGGCTTTTTGAATGCGTTCCCGTAAATCAGTCATTTTTTACTTTTTATCAGTGGATAAATGGAGGTTTTTTCCCTCTTTAGAAAGAGTGATTTCTTGTGTTTTTTCTTGAGATGGCTCGTTTTTCATGTATCGAAAAGACGCTAATTCTTTTGTTTCTTTTACATGAGTTAGAGCTTGATCTAAGATTTGGGAAAATTCTTTGGCATCTAAGGCTTCTGATACTTGTGTGTTGCCAATTAAGAAAGTGGGTGTTGCTTCAATATCGAGGGTTGCGGCACTCAAACGACACATGATTAGGCGGTTTAAGATACTTTGATCTTGGAGGCAATGATCTAACTCTTCTTGAGTCATGCCGTTTTTAAGCGCAATCTCTTTTATGGCTTGTATTGGATCTTGGGCTGTGACCCATTTTTGTTGCGTTTTGTAATAAGTTTCTAGCATGTCGTTTGGTTTTTTGTGGCAATAACTAATATGTGCTGCAACTAGGTCAGGTTGCGCAAACCCAAACGGTTTGACAATCCAATGAACTTTTCCTGTGTCGACATAATTTTTTTTCAGGTCTGGCCAAGCAGTTTCTTTGAAATAAGTGCAAGCACCACACGCAGACGAGCTATATTCAATAACGGTAACAGGCGCTTTTTCAGAGCCATAAGAAAACTGAATTTCTGTTAGAGCTGGTGGGGTGGATTCTGTTTCAGTAGGCGTGTTTTTTAGATTGAAAAAGGCGTAACACCCCACAATTCCTATGGCCAATCCTAAGAAAAAAGTTAAAAGGTTTTTCATCTAATACCCCTGCTGGTTCAAATATTTTTTCAAGATACCATGATTTTTTTGAGAAGAAAGGGGAAATTAGCCTTTGTGCGTTTCGATAAGTTTTTCTAAAAACAAGCGCGGAGGCAAAGAAGGTGTTTCTGCTAAGGCTTGGTGATAAATAACGGTTGAGGGAGTTAAAGCGGGTAAAGAATTTGCTTCAATAACAACAAGCTGATCCTGATAACGATGATAGAAAACATCGATGCGGCAATAATTTTGGACCTTTAAGGTATGCGCCACTTGTTCACACCTTTTTTTTAGGCTCTCTAAAGCCGTTTCTGAAATAAGAGAAGGTGGAGGTGGTGTTAAATTAACACCCGTCCCGCCTTGGAATTTTTCTTCTAAAGATAGAACTGCGTGATTGGCAACGGTGATGCTTGGATTGAGAGCATGGTATGTTCCTTGAAATTCAAGAACGCCTGCAGTTAATTCAAGCCAACCTTCTTTTTCTTCAATGAGAAGGTCATGTCCTTTGGTTTGAACAGTATCTGTTTCAATAAAAGGCTCGAGCATTAAAGATAAGTTTTCTTTTTGTGGAAGTTCAATCTCTGATTGTTGTCCTGGGAACATGTGCGCAGGAATATAAGGGGCATTTTCTTTTAAAAGAGTTAGATAATTTTCTAACTGTTTTTTTGAATGTAAGACGACAACGCCGGCTGAGCATCCATCAGATTGTGGTTTGATGATGAATCGTTTGACAGAAGGGGATAATGCGCATGCTTTCTCCCAGAGGTCCTCTGCATTAGCCTCAGGTGAGTGAATCAGAACTTTTGGCAGAGCTGATATGCCTGGCAGGGCTGCTTGATTGAGGAGTTCTGCTGTTTTATTCTTATCCATACAAATTGCAGATCCTTCTGGTCCTGACCCGTTGTAGGTAATGCCGTGTCCATCAAGGAGTGTTTGAAGAGTGCCATCTTCCCCCATGCCGCCGTGTAAGCCAATAAATACGAACTCATGGTGGGATTTTACGTGTGCACAAAAGCTTTCTAGCGTGAATTGAGTGGGAAGCTCTAGATCTTTTTTTTCTAGGTTTAATTTTTCTCGAATTTTTTTCTGGAAAGGCGCTAGTTTCTTATTCTGTTCTTTTGCTTGATGGCATTTTTCTGTGATTTCTTCAACGGTATGACTAAGTGCATACGCATAAGGGAGATGCCAAATATGTCCTTTTAAATCCATAAAGTAAGGAGTAGGGGTGACTTTTTGAGAATGCCTGAGTTTTAGCCATACATTGGTTCCACTCATAAGAGAGACTTGCCGTTCTGCAACACGTCCTCCAAAAAGAACGGCAATAGAGGAGAGTTCTTTTTTCTCGTTTTCTTTTAATGGCGGTATTGTGAGGTTATAGCGCACTGCGGCACGTGTGAGGATATACTGTAAAAGCTCTTGGTGAGAAAGGCCCATCCAAGCAGCTTGTTGAAAAATAAAACTGTTTTGCTCCATGCCGCTGATGGGGTTGAAATCAGTGAAGAGGATTTTGCCTGACTCAAGAACCCACCCATCCATGCGTGTAAAATCGCGCATCTTAAAGGTTTTAAAAAGAGCTTCTCCTTGAGATCTGATTTTATCAATGAGGTCGGGGGAAAATTTAGGAGGGCAGAGCCAATGCGTGTTGGCCGTGGGCAGATATTTTCGGCGATAATCAAAGAGTTGGTTCTTATCGTAACTGATCTGAATCTCGCTCGGAACCAGGGCTACAGGGTCTCCGTTTGAAGATTGAAGAACGATGAGAGTGAATTCACGACCAGGACAGAAAGGTTCTATTAAAGCTTGTTCATAGATGTTTTCTGTGAAAATGTGATGAGCTTTTTCTAAGGCTTGTTCGGGCGTTTCTACGGAAAAAACACCAATAGAAGAGCCACCGGCCGCAGGTTTTACAACTGCTCGGGAGATAGAGTGTTTCTTGAAAAAGTGGGTGATATGATGTGAAAGATTTGTATCTTCTCGGGAAACTTCTAAAGAGGGCCATGTATGAAAGCCATTTTTTTCAAGGAGCTGTTTTGCTTTTGGCTTGTGATACATTTGGTCGCATGTTGTGCTGCTCGGACCAACAAAAGGAATATTGTTTTTTTCTAGAAAAGATTGAAGCCCACCATCCTCTCCATAAGTGCCGTGAATGAGGGGAAAAACTAAATCTGCTTCTTTAAGTTTTTTGATAAAGATTTCTTCAGATAGAGCTGGTGCCAAGTGTTCCAGTTTAAAATCGAAGTCCATGGGGGTATTGGAATAAAGATGGCTTGGATTTAAGGCATGAAACGTTTTTTTTGGGGAAATATAAAAAATAGAAAGTTTTTCGATGATGGGCTCTAAGTGGTCAGCAACAGAGCGCGTTGAATTGAGGGAGATGCCTCTTTCTAAAGACGGGCCGCCGCAAATAAGAGCAAGATGAGTAAGTTTTTTTTGCATTAGTGAGTGTTTTATTTCTAGTTTTCTTCTTGCCTGATTGGCGCGTATAAAGCAAGTTTTTAAGTTAAATACTGGGGTGTTTCTTCTAAAAAATACTGTGGCTTGTTTTATTTTTAGCTCTTAGGTACACTAAGTCTGTTTAGAGAGGTTAGATGACAAAACTTTTTTTTGTGGGGCTTGTGGTTTTTCTGGGTTTCTTTTCTGAAAGAGCTGCAGCGAATGATCATGCAATTTATGTTGGGGCTGCTTTGGAGCGCCCTCCAGAAATGGAAATGAAAGACTATGACGATTTACCCTTTGAAGAGAAATATGAGGTTTCTCGTGGGGATTTAGAGGATCCTTTGGAGCCTTTCAACCGTCTCATGTTTATGATTAATGATTTTGCCGATACGCTGGTTTTTAATCCCATGGCAAATTTATATAAAACATTCTTACCAGATTTTGTTCAAACAGGTGTTTCAAATGCGCTCAGCAATTTGTCTGAGCCATTGCGTTTTGCTAATTGCGTTCTTCAAGGAAAGATCGATGATGCTTTTGAGACGCTGGGACGGTTTATTGTGAATTCAACCTTAGGTATTTTAGGGCTGTTTGATGTGGCCTCAGATATTGGTCTTGAAAAGCATGTGGAAGACTTTGGGCAGACCCTTGCTAGTTGGGGAATAACAGCTGGACCTTATTTGGTTTTACCTATTTTGGGGCCGAGCTCATTTAGAGATGCTATTGGACAAGGTGTTGATACATTTGCTG
Organism: uncultured Holosporaceae bacterium; assembly: GCA_964351045.1. Classification (GTDB taxonomy): domain Bacteria; phylum Pseudomonadota; class Alphaproteobacteria; order UBA7879; family UBA7879; genus UBA7879. The sequence continues at coordinate 6,500 of CAYGMA010000027.1, forward strand.
ATCCAGTAAATTATATCGCACGCTGTCATAGGAAGAAACAATACATCATCATTCGGTGGTCAGCTGAGGCCATTTCAAGACGCGCTCTTTATATTGATGAAATTGATTCGTTGAAGGAAACATCTATTGATTTTTATGCGACGATTCGTACACTCTATCACCAAAGAAGACAGCATCTCATTCGTGATGGTGCTGCACCAGAAACGCCGGATGAACCCGACCCGGATGATTATGATGAGGCATTTGAATAGTATGGCAAAAATTCTTTTTATTTTCTCTTTTTTAGGGATGTTTTTTTTAGGTCAAAGTGCTCTTGCAAAAGAAGGGAGTGCTGCTGATTGTACTGCTGATATGCTTAAGGAATCTGAAGAGTTTATTCGAGATTTAGGGGCTAAGGCTATAAAAGTTTTGACGGCTAATAAAATGAATCCTCAGCAGCAAAAGAAAGAATTTGAGGAGATATTTGTCAACAATTTTGCTGTTAAAAATATAGCAACATTTGTTTTGGGCAAATACCGACGCCGGGCGAGAAGTGAAGAGAAAAAGAGATTTTTTGACCTTTTTAAGAAATCAATTGCTGACATTTATACAGAACGTTTTAAGAATTATACCAATGAGTCTTTCAAAGTTCATCGAGCCCTCACATCTGGAGGCAAATCTACGGTTATTCGAGTGTTTAGTGAAATTAGTAAAGAAGGGGCTCCTCCCATCGACGTTGAGTGGAAAGTGTTTAAAGATAAATCAGGTAAACTTGTGATCTCAGATGTGATCGTTGAAGGGCTTAGCATGAGTACAACACAGCGGTCAGAGTATGCCTCTATCATTGATCGTCATAGGGGGTCCTTAACGGCTCTAAACGATATTCTTGAAGAAAAATTGCACGATGATGACGAAGAGTCTGGCGCTTCTGCAGGTTCAGCTGAAGCTGCTTAATTTTTAATGAGTCTAGCTTGATTAAAGCGTTTACAACGGTTAGTGGTTTGATTTTTTTATCACGCCTTTTAGGGTGTGTGAGAGAAATTTTAATTGCGGCTTTTATTGGGCCTGGAATGGTTTCCGATGCTTTTTTCTTGGGGTTTCGTTTGCCAAATACATTTCGCCGTTTGTTTGCAGAAGGTGCTTTTAACTCTGCCTTTGTTCCGCTTTTTACAAAAATTTGGCACGAGAACAAGGAGAAAGCCTCTTATTTTGCCTCAAATGCGTTGAGTTATCTTGTGTGTGCATTGATTCTTTTAACGCTTTTTTTTGAGGTGTTTATGCCCTATTTGATGAAGGGACTTGCAGCTGGATTTAAAGATGCGGAAAAGTTTCAGCTGGTTGTTACGTTTGCCCGTATTATGTTTCCTTATATTTTATTGGTATCAGTTTCTTCTTTGTTTATGTCTGTTTTAAACAGTTTGCATTTTTTTGGAGCAGCGTCGGCTTCTTCTGTGATTTTAAATGTTAATGCTGTTTTATGTTTGTGGATTTTTTCTTCTCCCGCACATCTAACGGCGGAAGTTTTGAGTTGGTCAGTCCCTTTTTCTGGTGTTGTTCAGCTTATTTTTTTATATGCTGTTTCGCGTCAACATATCCATATTCGCCTTTGTATGCCTAGGTGGACAGCTACCATGAAAACGTTTTTTAGGAAAATGCTCCCTGGGGTGTATGGCGCCGGTATTTATCAGTTAAATATGGTGGCGTCTGACATTATTGCGTCCTTTATTCCCTCTGCTATTTCTTATCTTTCATTTGCTGACCGGGTGAACCAGTTTCCGCTGGGGTTGATTGGTGCATCTATGGGGCTGATTTTGCTGCCAACACTCTCTAAACATTTTTCTAATCAAGAGGTGGAACAAGCATTAAGATCACAAAACCAGGCCATTTTAACGACACTTTTTTTAAGCATTCCGGCTGCTTTTGGGCTGTTTATTTTGGCAGAGCCTATTGTTTTTACTCTTTATCAACATAAGCATTTTACAGTGGATGATGCACTTGCCACGGCATCCTGCCTTCAAGCTTTTGTAGTGGGTTTGCCTGCATTTGTTTTGGTTAAGGTTTTAACAAATAATTATTTTGCACGTGGTGATACAAAAACCCCTGTGCGGATAACTACGTTCATTTTAGGATTAAACATTACATTAAATCTCATCCTTTCTCAGTTTTATTCATATGTAGGGATTGCTCTTGGCACCAGTTTAGCTTATTGGATTCATGCGATTCTTTTGGTGGTTCTTTTGAAACGGCTAGAATTTTTTCATTTAGAGAGGACTCTTGTTTTGAGGGTGGTGCGTGTTTTTTTTGCTGCCCTAGGAATGGCAGGAGGACTTGTTCTTTTGAGGTCAAAAGTTTTATTTTTTCAACAGCAAAAATCTATTCTGATGGTTGCTTCTTTTTTAATTTGTGGTTTTTTGTTGTATTTATTTTTTTGTGAGGTTTTTGGTTTGAAGCCTAGAAAATTCATTAAAAAGAAGAAACTTTAAACATGAGCCCTAATATGAAAATTGCTTTCATTAATTCAATGGAAAAAAGTGTTTATGAGGTTGATCGTTTTTTAGAAGTTGCAGAGAAACAAGGACATGAAGTTGTTGCGCTCTCAATTAAAGAGCCACTATTGTGTCAGGTTAACAAAGATATGAGGTGTTTAACAAAGGAAGTTGCTGTATCTTTACACCAATTTGATGCGGCTTTTTTAAAGCTTGGTATTGCTTACTTTGAGGCTGGTCAAATCCTTGGCACATCTTTTGAAAACCTTGGTGTTCCCTGTTTTAACTCTCCAAGATCTTTATATTTAACGCGCAATAAATTCTTATGCTTATCTCTTTTGGCGCAAAAAGGGTTTCCTGTTCCTGTTTCTCTTTTTATGCCTTCGAAAAAAAATGTGGCAGAGGTTTTTGGGAAGGCTGAAAAAGTTGTTGTGAAAACCAATCAAGGAAGTGGGGGGGTAGGTGTTTTCTTGGCAGAAAATAGAGCGCATGTTCATGCGTTGCAAGATTACCTATATGTAAAAAATGAGCCTTATTTTGTTCAAGAATATATTGATGGAAGTTTTGGTGAAGATATTCGTGTTTTTGTCCTTGGGCAGACGATTCTAGGGGCTATTCGCCGAAGGTCTCAAGATGTGCAAGAATTTCGTTCGAATTTATTTTTAGGGGGCATCGCAGAGCCTGTTTCATTAACCAACGAGGAAAAAGAGATGGCGTTGAATTCTGCGAGTTCTTTGGGACTATCTTTGGCTGGAGTTGATATCATTCGAGGAAAAGATCAAATCTATTTGTTAGAAGTTAATGGGAACCCTGGATTCAAGGGCATTGAAGAAACCCATGATCTTTGTGTTTCAAGTAAAATTCTTTCTTTTATGGAAGAGCGTCTGAACACATAAATTTCTTGACAATGTAAAAGCATTTGCTCTTAATGTGATCAAGGCTTAGGGCCCGTAGTTCAGTTGGTTAGAACGCACCGCTCATAACGGTGTTGTC
>CAYGMA010000028.1:0-361 GCA_964351045.1 uncultured Holosporaceae bacterium
TAAGAAAACTCAAAACTCCCTGAGTTTCTTTGTGATGAGCAGAGCGCTCTTCCTCAAGAGTTTCCTGAGCTACCTGAGCTGCAGTATTTTTATCTTCTTCCAGTTCTTTGTTTTTGCGTTCCAACTCTTCACGTTCTTGGCTCACCCGAAGCTGTTCTGCTCTTTGAGTTTCCAGACCTTCTTGCGCTTTCCTCAAAGCAGCTGCCTGCTCAGTTTTTTCCCGCGCTTGTTGCACTTCTTTTTCCTGAATCGCTGCTTCTTTTTCTGATTTCAATGCTTGATACTGTCTCCTCAAACCCTCAAGCTCCTGGGTCACTCGAAGCTGTTCTGCTCTTTGAGATCCCAGACCTTCTTGCGCTTT
>CAYGMA010000028.1:371-9832 GCA_964351045.1 uncultured Holosporaceae bacterium
GCTGCCTGCTCAGCTTTTTCCAGAGCCTGCTGTTCTTTTGCACCTTCATGCTCGTCTTGCGCTTGCTTTAATTGCGACGCTACAACTGCTCTTTGAGTTTCTGCCTTTTGAGCTTTTAGCGTCATCGCCTGAAGAGCCGCCCTCATTTCTTCTAACTCTTTATCTTTTGACGCTAATGAGTCTTCCAGCACTTGTTTTTCCTGTGAAACAGCTACTTGACCTGCTTTCAAACGAGCCAACTCCGCACCGTTTTTCTCGTCAAGTGCTTGGTATTTTTTGTATGCTTCCGCCTGAGCTTGTTGTGCTTGTTTCAGCTCCCGCTCAAACTGGGTTTTCTGCACTTGTTTTTCCTGTTCAACTTTTTGCAATCGCACAGTAAACTCGTTTTGTTGCACCTGCGCCTGATTTTCTTTTTCATCAAGCTGTTGTTTCAAATGTGAAACCACCTGAGATTTTGAAACAAGCTGCTCATTAGATTGCGCTACTTGTTCTTCCAGTTGTGCTATTTTCTGAGAAAGTTGATCCCTCTCTGTTGCTTTCAAAGCCGCCGCCTCGCGTTCCTTACTCAACGCTTCTTGTACTTGCCTTAATTGCGCCTCTACATCTTTTTTTTCAGAGTTAAGAGCTACAACTGCCTCTTTTTTCTCGTTTGCTAATCGTAAAACATCCTGATCAAATTCTTTTTTTCTAACTTCATTTTCTATGTTTGCAGTTGCCAATTCAGCTGAAATCAACCCTTTCTGCTCATCAAGCTCTCGGATTGTTTCTTGTGCTTCTCCTAATTTATCTTCCTGCTCTTTCAACTGAGCTGTAAGTTTTTTGGCGCCCAATTGCTCCTGCTCTAACGCTTCCTGCGTTTTTCTCACCGTTTCAGTCAACCCTTCCTTTTTACTTTGAAGCTGACTTAAAGCTGAACGCACGTGAGTTAATTCACTTTCTTTATCCGAAGCTGTTTTCTTTGCAGCCTCCAAATCCGTCTGAGCTTTTGATAGAGATTGTCTTTCCTTCTCAAGTGCTAATTTATTTTTTTCAGCTTCTTCCTGAGCTTGTTTTAACGCCGCCTCTTTGTCATCTCGTTCCTGCGTCACAGTATCCAACGCTTGTTCCACCCGGTCTTTTTCACCCGAAGCTGTTTGAAACTTTTGAGTCAGTGCAGCAATCTCAGCTTGTTGCCCTTTAATATCTGAACCTTGATTTCGAAGACTTCGCACTTTCTCCGCAACCTCTTCTTGCAACTTTTTGACTTCTGCTGATTGAGCTGCAACTTCATCTTCCTTAGCCTTAAGGCTTTGAGCTTGCGCTGCCATCTGAGCTGTTAACGTCTGAACCTCAGCCTTCACTTTTTGCGCTTCCGCTTCTGCCGTCGCCTTACTTTCTAGCGCTTTTCTCTCTGCCTCTTGTGTAGCACTCACCTGCGTTTGAAGAGACTTAACCTCTTTATCTTTCTCAGAAAGGCTTTTAGTTACCGCCATCATTTGAGAGGTCAGCCCTTTCACTTTTCCATCTAATTCTTCTTTCTCTTTCTCCAGTGCTTGTTTTTCCTGTGAAACAGCTACTTGACCTGATTTCAAACGGGCAACTTCCTCTTTATGCTCTTGCTGAAGCGTTTGCACCTGTTCTTGAAGAGCTTTTTGAGCCTGCTCATAAGTTGCTCGCTCCTGAAAACGACTTTCTTTTTCTGCTTTGAGCGTTGCCCCTAATTCTGCAGCTTGTTCTTCAAAAGTTTTTGCTTTCGTTTCTGCAGCAAGAAGGTCTTGCTCTACATCACGAAGCTTTAGAGAAATGGCTTCCTGCTCTTTTTGAACTCGGCCTTTTTCTTCTTCCACTCTTTTCAGGCCAGCCGCTAACGCATCATGATTTTTGACGATACCCGCCTTTTCTGCCTCAAGCGCTGAAATAGCCTGTTTATGCACTTCTTCAGTAGCAGTTTTTTGTTTAACTGCTTCCTGATAGTTTTTATTTACCTGCGCTTGTGCCTCTTCTAATGTTTTCTTCTCTTGCGCCCAAGCCTTCTGGTGTCTCTTATTAGTCTCTTGCATCCTTTGAATAACACCGGCAGCTACTGCATTTTGCTTTTTCGACTGATCTAACGCTTCCTGCGTTTTTCTCATCGTTTCAGTCAACGCATCTTTCTCACTTTGAAGCTGACCTAAATCTGAACGCACGTGAGTCAATTCGCTTTCTTTATCTGAAACCGCTTGTGTGGCTGTTTTTAAACCTGCTTGAGATATTAATAAGGCTTGTTTTTCTGCCTCAAGCGCTAATTTGATTTTTTCCGCTTCTTCCTGCGATTGTTTTAATGCCGTCTCTTTATCATCTCGTTCCCGCCTCATAGCAGCCAACGCCTGCTCTGCTTGCATTTTTGCATTAGCAGCTGTTTGAAACTTTTGAGTCAGTGCAGCAATCTCAGATTGTTGTGCTTGAATGTCTGAGTCTTTCTTCTGAAGGGCTTGCGCTTTCCCTGAGATCTCTTTTTGTAATCTTGTGACTTCATCGTCTTTATCTTTGAGACTTTTTATTTGCGTTGCCATCTGAGCTGTTAACGTCTGAATCTCTGCTTCAGATTTTTTCTCTGTCGCTTGTGCATTACTCACCTGTGTTTGAAGAGAACTAACTCTACTTTGCAATGCCCCAACTTGAGTTGTTAACCGGCCATTATCAGCCAACGCTTTTTGCTTAGCCGCTTCTTCTGTTGCTTTATCTGCTTCTGCTGCTTGACGTGCTGCTTTCTCTGAAGCTTCTCTCGCCTGTGCATCTAATGCCGCTTGCTCGGCTCTTTGTTTAGCTGCGTCCGCTATTGCTTTATCTGCTAATGCCTGACGTTCTACCGCTTGTGCATCACTCACCTGCGTTTGAAGAGAACTAACTCTACTTTGCAATGCCCCAACTTGAGCTGTTAACAGGCCATTATCAGCCAACGCTTTTTGCTTAGCAGCCCCTTCTGCCTTAACGTCTGCTTCTAGCTGGGCAATCGCTACTTGAAGAGCAGCTTTTGAAACACCACCAGTCACTGAATAACCATCAGTGACAAGTTTTTTTAACGTTCCGTTCTTTAACCCAGATTGAATCATATCTAAGTCTATTTTTAAGTCATAACACAAACGTGCCACGGCCATTATTTCATCAGGCAGAAGCTTTTCAGAAACCTTATTATTCCGACTTTCAATAATTTTTTTAGCATGATCAACTGAACGAGGGGGTGCCCCTAAGATAGCAGTAGATAGCAAAAACCCTGCAGCAATAAATATTTTTTTCATCGTAACCCCTTTTTTTTAATCGCCTCTTGTTTCTTTTATTTTATGAGAGGCGCTTGGTTTTGTCTAAAACGTATACGCAAACGTTAGCATGGCCATGGTCTGCTTTGGTGTCAGCTTAATTTCTGTAAAAGATCCTATACCTGGCTCAAAATCATACTTAATTTTCTGGAACCGGCGGTGGGAGCAGTCAAACGCCATCATCCATCCCTCGCCTAAATCATGAAGAACCCCAATACCAAGATCCACTCCAAGGCGTTTCTCTTGATGGCTCACCCACGCCCCAGTCACAACAGGCGGTGGTCCTCCCCCTGGAGCACGCGGATGACCCGTAATTTTACCTTTAAAAGTAAATTGGGTAAAAACAGGCCCTGCTTTTACATAAACACCTGTGCGCGCACTCAACAACCACCCAAATTTTTGAACCAAATGCACAGAGAAATCTTGATGGTGTTTTGTATGGAAGTGCGCTGTGTCACCCACATCATAAGCCACTTGCCCTGTTTGCTTTACAGCTGTTTGAGGACCTAAATATCCAACTTCAATTCCCATAAAGGTATCTTTAAACACCCGCAAATAGCCAAAATTCCCACCAAATAGAAAAGAAAAGGCTTTGCTTTTTGCTCTAAATTCATAAATGTTGCCATCATAATTAAACTGAAACTGCTGCTTGCTCACGTCCATATTAACACCGAGCGTCGCACCCACATAAACCCCATCGGTTAATCCATTAGAATCAGAAGATGCTATATCCAAGCTTTCCAATGGCGTCACCGCAGCAGGCGCCTCTTTAGAAAGCTCATGACCACACTTGGGACACTGCGCTTGAAGACCAGAGGACAAAACAAACAAAGTAAGTAAAAAATAAGAAATGTGACTTTTTTTCATCATGTAAACCCTAAAATTAATTTTTTATTTTTATAAATAGTAGTTTCTCTACTTTGGGCATGAACCTAGCACAATTGACTTTTTTGTAAACACATTATTTACGAAAATTTAATATTTTTATTCTTTAAATACTGTTTATTTTCCTAATACTGCTTGAAAACCAAGGAAAAACACAACAAAGCTCACATTATTAAAAAGAGTGAAAAAGAAAGAAGATTTTAAAAAGTGGCTGAAAATTGGTTGCGGGGGCAGGATTTGAACCTACGACCTTCAGGTTATGAGCCTGACGAGCTACCGGGCTGCTCCACCCCGCGCCAAAGATGCATTCTAGGTATCATACAATATAATACCTGTCTAGTTTTTTTCTTGCCCCGGAAGAACAAAGTGTCTTAAGTTTAAGGTAATACGTGAGGTTGTGATGAAATACTATTCCCTGCTTTTAGCTGCGCTCTTCTTATCTGGTTTGCCGTCTCAAGCCAGCACACCCACGGCAAAAGACTGCTGCCGCTCTCTTAAAAAATTCCAAGAATTAAACCATCGTGTACAAGAAGAAACTCTCTTAGAAGCTCTTTCGCTTTTAGCCATGATGACCAAACAAAATATAAAAAACAGAATCATTCAAATCCCTCAATCTGTTTTAGAGCAAAGCGTTGATCAGCTTGAACGCACCTATGCCAAAATGCAAATGGCCCATGAAAATGAGGCTGACAATAGCCTTGTGAAAAAATCTGTTAACGATGAAACCCTCAATCGCATGAAGTATTTAATCAATAAAATTAAAGAAACCCTCAAAGAATATGAGCGAGGCGATCGGGGTGCACGTGGTCATTTAGGCCATGCAGGAACCTCTCAAAAAGCACGAAAACGCAAAGCCGCTGCAGGAAGAAGACCAACCCCTCCAACGGTAAAAAGAGAAAAAACAGAAACGCATTCAATGGAAGATGAAGGCTTTTCAGAAAACCTTGGTCCATCCATACTAGAAATATGTGAAGAAAAAGCGCTACAAACCTGTGCCCAAGAACAAGAAAAAACAGGTATCGCGTTTGTAACGGCTTCAATAATTGTTGAAAATGGCACTCACGGGGCAATTCTTAACAACTTCACAGAGGAGCATGCAGGCAAAAACTATTTGGTTCACCCAAATCAATCTCCCGGATTAAGTCCTGGGGATATTATCTGCGTTAAAAAAATCACAAAAAAAGAGTATGATGGCATGCCTTATGTGCAAATCGTTCCCACTCAAGCAACTTGTCTAGAGTAAACAAAAACCATTAAAAGAAAAGACTTGGAGGCAAAAGCGTTTTAAGCCTCCACCCTCAACGACGTAAAGAGAAAAGCTGAGACAGCCCCACCAACAACCAGCAAAGACTCACAAGGGTAAACAGTGCTGCAAACTCCATAGAATGCCGTGTTAAGGCATTTTTAGACATCCATGTATCATAAATTGCGCTTTGTTTTTTCTCCACGTCTTGTGCCAACTGCTGAATGGCCGATAAAATAGTTGCAGCATACACTTCATCAAAAGTGTGCGCCCGATTTTTTTCTTGCTCCACTGACTGCGTAAATTCCTGAACTTGCTTGACGAATTCCCCTAAAATAGGCATCAGCTGATCAAGAACCTTTCTCTGCGTTGCCGTTAGATTCTTATCACACAAAGCCGGAACAGACCTTAGAAAATCAAGATCAAAGTCCAGTGCTTCTTTTTTCTGAAAAGCATAAACCGGTTGATCAATAATGCCAGCCAAAGAGCTCACTGTTTGCATAATTTTCTGCGCCAAAGGCAGTTGATCCACATAATGCAAATATTGAAAAATACGATGGTACAAATCCAAAATATCCTGCTGCCGCCCAACACGCTCTGCATCCGCAATAAAGAGCCCTTCAAGCCCGCTTGTATTTTTCTGAAAAGCTGCTTCCAAGGCCTTAAAAGACGGAATAAGGTCTGTATCTTCAAGAGACTCAAAAACAGCCTGCAGCTGCCCTTTTACTAACTGATTGTTTTCTTCCAACGCTCGGATCATTTTGTTTTGAGGAACATCAACATAGTGCGCCACAAGGTAGTTTTGCTTAATAACCAAGGCCTGAAACTTGTTAAGTTCTTGCGTTAACACATCATATTTCCGGTAAGCGCCAAAAACATTTGTAAAGTTCTGAAAACTAAAAAGGGTAATGCCTGCCAAGGCAATACTCCCTAAAAACGCAACAACAACAATATAGCGAAATTTCTTAGAAAGTTTCTGCGGTCCCATAATCCCCTCGCCTCTAACGTTCTTTATGGCCTTATAGTAACATGTTCTAAAAGAACCTACCATCCTGAATCTCATCCTTCTTTTTGCTATGACGGCATGCCCTTTCTAAAGGACTTTTTTCCCTTTTTGATCTTGAACAATTCAAAAAAACCCCTTACAAAAGTCAAGAATGATACATATGGAGGTCTCATGATCGAGCAGTTTATTAAAAACGCCCAGAAGTTCACAAAAACCTATGCGTATCCTGGATCTGACTACATAAAACAAGTAGAACAAGGCCAGTCTGCAAAAGTCCTGCTCATTGGCTGTTCTGATTCCTTGGTGGATCCCTCTCAAATCTTAGGCGCAAAACCCAATGAGATTTTTGTACATCGAAATATTTCTGCCATTGTTCCTCCCTTTGAAGATCAAGTGTCTGGGTCCCCAAATGCCACAGCGGCTGTTCTTGATTTTGCCGTCAATTTTTTAAAAGTTTCAGACATCATTATCTTCGGTCATGGCCACTGCGGGGGCATGAAAGCCTTAGCCAATGGGTTAGATCGTTCAAAATGCTCCCATGATTTTATTGGGCCTTGGGTAAAATTGGTTCAAGAAGCCCATCAAGAGCTCCTTTCAGAAGGAAAAAACCCAGAAGATGCAACATATCCTCAACGCCTAGAAAAACGCGCCATCGTGCATTCTTTAAAGCATTTAAAAGAATATCCTTGGATTCACAAAAAACTGGCCTCTGGTCATTTAACCCTCCATGGCTGGCATTACGACCGCGGTGTTTTGAGCATGTATGATGCAAAAAACCACTGCTTTGAAAACGTAGAAGGTTAAAGGTAAATACGGTTTAGCTAAATTCAGGCGAAAGACACATCAAGCCGCCTTACTCCCTCTACGCCCTGGGGCTTGACCCCAGGGTCCAGTCAAACAAAGCGCGCAGCTCAACTGATCGTAAAAAAAAGAGGCGTTCCGCCTCCTTAATCACTGGACTCCGCGATCAAGTCGCGGAGCGTAGGGGGTGGAAACAAGTCGCGGAATGCAGAGAGAGGAAACAAGTCGCGGAGCGTCGAAGGTGAAGGCACGACCTTTCAGGCTTACAGCCTCCATTTTGCCTCTCATGCCAATTTCAACTGATTTTAGCTATACCTTTTCCGCAGGCATCTGATTATGTTTCAAGAGTGTTTTGTAAACAAGCGTGAGATACGCATTTTCCCAAGAAAGCACCACAACATAAAAAAGGAATGCTCCAACAGAAATCCCTATAAAATCTGCCCAAACTAGGTTCTGAGAAAACACCATAGAAAGAATCATCCTGCCACCAAAAGCCATAAAAATGCTTAACAAAAAGGCCAAAATAAAGTTTCCAAAAACGAACCAAAATCGGTTTTCTGTTAAGTACAAGCTACTAGCGAAAGACCACCTTTTTCCGACAGCCGCACCAGTTGTCATAAAGCAAAACCTCGTAGAAAAATAAAAGAATGGAAAAACAAAAAACATGAAAAAACCAAGAACTGCCAAACCCGTTAAAAGAATCAGATATATCGCATCATGTGGCAAAAGCGCTAAAAGGTAATCCATATTCACATACGAAAAGAAAGCAATGCCCACCCCTGAAACAAGAAGTGTTATTAAAACAGTAAATGTTAAAATAACGATAAAAGTTGCCAAAGTCATAGCACGCACGCCAATTAAATAAAGTAAATTCGCCCCAAGCGTACGCCAAAACACGCCCTTAAAGGCCAAGCGTGTGGGGTTTTCTCCTACCGTTTCGCCATAGAACAATCGTGTTGCACAAATGCTAAAAGCAGAGAAAGACAAAAAACATAAAATGCCTGACACAACTTGAACAGCAAGAAAGTGTCCATAAATAGTACCCAATAAAAAAAGAACCGGCAACAGTGCCATGCGCGCAATGTCGCCTCTTTTTTCGTAAGTCAACTGCCAACTGTGCTTAAAATGTTCTAATATCGAAAAGTTATTTGTTTTTGCCATTTTATTTTCTCCCTCTAATCTCTTGAGCTCTCTACCATTCACGGCCCTGTTATCACTTAAAAAAACCATACGTATGTGTTTTTCATTTAAAGTATCTCACAAAATTTCTTTCTTTTTAATCTTTTTTTTTGTACAAGGGACGTGAGAAGTGCAAGCAGACGAGTAGTTTGTGAACTCGGTCAGGTCCGGAAGGAAGCAGCCGCAGCAGATAATTTCGGGTTGCTCTGTGCTTCTCGCTTAGTGTAGTATATCTTCCATGCAACCCATGACACAAAAAGCATTCCGGGCCAGCGCCCTTAAATACCGCCCTCAAAGTTTATCCGATGTGATCGGACAGGATGTTCTGGTCACAACCCTTGAAAACAGTTTTAAAAATAACCGTTTAGCGCATGCGTATATTTTCACAGGTGTACGCGGGGTTGGAAAAACCTCCACAGCACGGCTTTTAGCCAGGGGTCTAAATTGCCAAGGGCCTGACGGAACAGGGTCAGAAACCACAAACCCTTGCGGAAAATGCGCGCCCTGCCAAGATATTTTACAAGAACGCTCTCTCGATGTCCTAGAGATTGATGCTGCCAGCCAAACCGGTGTGGATGATGTACGCCAGCTCATTGAAAAGGTGTCTTATAAGCCCGTTAATGGCCGCTATAAGGTTTACATCATCGACGAAGTGCACATGCTGTCAAAAAGCGCCTTCAATGCCCTCCTTAAAACCCTAGAAGAGCCCCCCGAACATGTGAAGTTTTTCTTCGCCACCACGGAAATTGAAAAAGTTCCCATGACGGTTCTCTCACGTTGCCAGCGCTTTGATCTGCGCCGCATCCCAGAAGGGGTTCTTAAAAATCATTTAAGCTCTATTCTGAAACAAGAAGGCATTTCTGCCCAAGATGAGGCGTTGTCTCTTATTGTAGAAACAGCTGAAGGATCCGCGCGCGATGCTTTATCTTTGATGGATCAAGCCGTTAACATGGCCAGCGGTGACGTCACAACAGAGCTTGTTGAAACCATGCTCGGTTATGCCCGCCATCAAGATATCACTCAGCTGTTAGACCTCTTATTCAAAGGATCTTGCACAGAAAGCCTAACCCTT
>CAYGMA010000029.1:0-9733 GCA_964351045.1 uncultured Holosporaceae bacterium
CTATTTTTTAATATAAAAGAAAACAAGGTATCCTATTATAAAATAACATTCACTTGCAAAAAAAACTGAAACTGGGTAACACAAGTTTATGAGACTAAAACTATTAATTTCTCAACTAGCCTCCCCACCTGTCCAAGTAGCATTGGTTATTGCCCTCATTTTTTCTTTTGGAACACTCATTCCTTTGCCTGCTTTAAGGGCTTTTTTAACGGCAAGCCTTCTCATTAAAACACTGTTATCTTTGTTTCTTCCTTGGTTGGTTTTATCTTTTCTCTATCTATCTCTTAGTCAAATGAAATCGGGAGTCATAGGTTTTATTCTTACCCTCTTAGTTTTCATTACAGCATCAAACTTCATTGCTAACTTAATTGGCTTCTCCACGGCTCAAGTTTTAGTGTTCATCCCAGAGCTCTGCCCTGGGAAGCCAACAGAAGTTGCTTCATTTCTTCTTCCTTATTTTAAACTAAATGTTTCTCCTCTTTTTTCTACAAAAATAGGTCTAGTTTTAGGGTTTGCATTTGGTTTTCTTTCTCGTTTTGCCCCCAACTCTCTTACCACCAAAGCGCAAACCGCAAGCAAAACATTTATTCACTTGTTTATCAGCAAGTTTTTTGTCCCTCTTCTGCCTTTATTTGTAGGTGGATTTGTTGCAAAGCTCAACTATGAAGGCGCCCTTGATAATATGATATCCGACTATGGCTCCTTGATTCTTTTGATTGTCCTCCTTCAATTTCTGTATTGTTTTGTTTTACTTCTTATCGCCTCTGGCTTTAAAAAAGACCAATTTATTTCTTTATTCAAAGACTTACTTCCTCCTTATCTCACAGGCATGATGACTATGTCTGGCGCAGCCGCTTTACCACTCTCTATCAAAGCCACAAAAAAACATTTAAAGAATCCTGCTATTGCCGATGGATTTCTTCCCCCAGCAACAAATACCCATCTTTTAGGAGATGGTATCAGCGTGCCTTTCTTAATCACAGCTCTTCTGGTTTCTTGTGAAACGCATTTCCCGTCTTTTTGGGCTTTAGTTTCCGCATCTTTATATATGGCTTTTTTGCGGTTTGGTATTGTTTCCATACCAGGCGGCGGGATTTTTGTCATGCTCCCCTTACTTGAAGGAACTTTTCACTTCACAGGCGAGATGACAGGGCTCATTACCGCTATTTATATCCTTTTTGATCTCTTTAATACCGCTAACAATGTTCTTGGCAATGGTGCTTCTACTCTTATTTTTGAGAGATTTTGGACAAAAATATCAAAAATCAAGCTCTTAAAAATGTAAATTCTGCTGTTTCTTCTTGACCCAAGAGTCAAGATCTATTAAGTAGAACCGTAAAAGATTTATATAGGAATTAAAATTATGTCACGTCGTTGCTCTGTCACTCAAAAAGGTGTTCTAACAGGTAATAATGTTAGCCATGCAAATAATAGAACACGTCGTCGTTTTCTCCCTAACTTAAATGTTATTAGTTTTTATAGTGAAAAACTAAAATGTTCTTTTAAACTTAAAGTTTCCACCCAAGGCTTGCGCACCATTGAGCATAATGGTGGATTAGATAATTACCTACTTACAGCTAAAGCGGCTAAACTCACACCTGAACTTGTGAAAATCCGCAAACGTCTTCTTGCTGACAAGTAAAGTAAGCGCCCTCGTTTTTAAGGGCATTCTCTTTACCTTAGTTAATAAAACATGATTGATCCAACCCCTTTGGTCCTTTTCTTTAACCGTTTAGAACCAACATGGGTTTTGATTCTCATGTTTTTTTTATGCCTTTTTTCCATTGCCTTATTAGCCCGAAAATTTGGTCTCTATGGACTCATCGGATACTACGTTTTTGGAACCATCGTTGGAAACATCCAAGTCTTAAAAGGCACCAAATTCTTCTTTTTTCCAGAGCCTATCGCTCTTGGCACTCTGATGTATTCTTCCCTCTTTTTGTGCAACGCTCTCATTACAAATAATTATTCACAAGAAGTCACAAAAAAAATTATTTATCTTAGCGGCGTCACATTTTCCCTATTCACCGCTTTCATGATTTTCACAACCGGATATCATCCTCTTCCGGAATCTACTGATCTGCTTTTTAAAGCGCATGAAGGCATGAGTGTTTTATTCACAAACATGCCCAGCCTTATTCTTGCAAGCATTATAGCGTTCATTACCAGCGAGCGTCTCACATCCATTACTTTTATTTTCTTAAAAAAACTCCCCTTAAACCTGCATCAAAAGCTTCTTAGTTTTCTGAGCATGAGCGCTGGTCAAACGATTGATACCTGTTTATTTTCTATTTTAGCTTGGAAAGTTTTTGCTCCAACTTCCTATTCTTGGTCCACTATTTTTCATACATATATTTTAGGCGTCCTTATTTTCCGGATTATTATTTCTGGGCTTTTTTCTCTCGTTTTCCCATTTTTAAATAAGATGCTCATTGCTGGAAAAAAAACAGGATAGCTTATGACCTCTCTTTACCCAAATTTTTCATTTAAAGTTACAAAAGCATCCGACAAGTCTCGTGCACGTTTAGGCACCCTTTCAACACCTCACGGCATCATCCAAACCCCCGCTTTTATTTTTTGCGCAACAAAAGCTACCCTTAAAAATTTATCCATTGATAAAGTAAAACAGGCAGGCAGCCAAATTATTTTATCCAACACCTATCATCTAATGCTGCAACCTGGAGCAGATGTCGTTCAAAAATTAGGAGGCTTACAAAAGTTCACCGGATGGAACGGCCCCATGTTTACCGACTCTGGCGGATTTCAAATTTTCAGCTTAGGTCATGGCTCTGTCGCTGACGAAATAAAAGGAAGGCGCTCCTCAAAAGCCCCCAAAAGCATGCTAAAAATCACTGAAGATGGTGCTATTTTTCGCTCTTATTTGGATGGGAAAAAGCATTTTTTAACGCCTGAAACATCCATTGATGTTCAACACAAACTAGGCGCTGACCTTATTGTGTGCCTCGATGAGTGCACTCCTTTTCACGTAGATAAAACCTACACAACACACTCCATGCGTCGCAGCCACCGGTGGGAAAAAAGAAGTCTTGAGGCTTTTAAAAAATTAGAAACCACCAAGCAAGCTCTGTATGGCATTGTTCAAGGTGGGGTTTATGAAGACTTGCGCCAAGAAAGCACAGATTTTGTTAACGATAATGACTTCTTTGCTCATGCCGTTGGAGGATCTCTTGGTGCCAATAAAGAGCAAATGTATGACATTGTTGATTATACTTTACAGCGCCTTCGACCTGAAAGACCTGTTCATTTATTAGGCATTGGCGGTGTGAAAGATATTTTTGCTGGTGTGCGCATGGGCATTGACACCTTTGATTGTGTCCACCCAACACGTCTCGCCCGCCATGGTGGTGCACTGGTTAAAGGCAGAGAAAAAGAACACATCAACTTGATGAATGCGCAGTATAAACTTAATGACACTCCCATTGAAAAAGATTGTCCATGCCATACTTGTCAAACGTATAGCACGGGGTACTTGCACCACCTTTTAAAAGCAAAAGAACTTCTGGCATCTTCTCTTATTACAGAACATAATGTTACTTATATGAATCGACTGATGGCAGAAATTCGCCAAAGCCTGGAGGAAGGAACCCTTGACCAACTGGAAAAAAAGTGGCTTTCCACGTAGAACACACGGCCTAAAGCCCCTCACCACACCTCTTCAACATCTCTGTATTGAAAAACTTTCGCACACTCAACTGCAAACGTACCAGCTTTTTTCTCATTGGATCGATATTGTTGGAGAAGAAATAGCCCACCAATTAACACCCATAAAAACCTCTTACGATCCTAAAGATAAGATAGAAATACTTCATGTAAACGCAATACAAGAAGGCGCTGGCTTCTTTTTTCAATATCAAAAAGATTCTGTTTTAGAAAAAATTAATGGTTATTTTGGTCACCCTGTTTATGGAAGAATTCGACTGGTCCCTGGGCATAAAAGAAAGGATGCACAAAAAACAAGCGTTGCTACATCTTTACCAAAACAAGAGGCTCCTTCTCTCCCAAAAGAGATGAAAGAAAAACTCGCTCATATAAAAGATGAAACGCTACAAAAAAAGTTACAAAATCTCTATCAAAGCTTTTCTGTTTCTAGAAATCAATAAAGCTGCGAAGTTTGCGAGAACGGCTTGGGTGCTTTAACTTGCGTAACGCTTTCGCCTCAATCTGACGAATACGTTCCCTTGTAACTTTAAACTGCTGACCTACCTCTTCAAGAGTATGATCTGTATTCATCCCAATCCCAAAACGCATACGCAAAACACGCTCTTCTCGAGGCGTTAACGAAGAAAGCACACGTGTTGTTGACTCACGTAAGTTAGTATGAATAGCCGCATCCAACGGAATAACAGAGTTCTTATCTTCTAAGAAATCTCCTAAATAACTATCATCCTCGTCCCCAACAGGCGTCTCAAGACTAATAGGCTCTTTAGCAATTTTCATGACTTTACGCACTTTTTCAAGCGGCATATTCAATTTCTCAACCAACTCTTCATGGGTTGGCTCTCGACCAGTCTCATGCAAAATTTGCCGTGACGTACGAACAAGCTTATTGATGGTCTCAAACATATGCACAGGAATTCGGATCGTGCGCGCTTGATCGGCAATAGAACGTGTAATAGCTTGTCGAATCCACCACGTTGCATAAGTTGAAAACTTATACCCTCTCTGGTATTCAAACTTATCTACTGCCTTCATTAATCCAATGTTTCCTTCTTGGATCAAATCCAAGAACATGAGCCCGCGGTTGGTATACTTTTTAGCAATGGAGATAACCAAACGTAAGTTCGCCTCAATCATCTCTTTCTTAGCACGATTTGAAAGCCGCTGACCTTTTTGAACTTTTTGAACAATTTCTTTAAAGTCGGCAATCGGCAACCCAAAGTAGTCAGCAATTTTTAAAATCTTTTCTTGGATACTTTTTATTTCTTCAGCATTATTTTCAAAGAAATGAGTCCACTCTTTTTTCTGTTTTTTAGGCTTCAAATCCCTCCAACTCAAATTATCTTCATTCCCTTGATAATGCTCCAAAAAATTTTCTCTTTTAATCTTAGACGATAACGCTAGCCGTAAAAGTGATCCTTCATGGCCAAGCAGTTCTTTATTAAGCTTGGCAAGCTCTTCTACTAACCCCTCAATGCGATGCACGTTGAAATGAATATCTTTTAAAAGCTGCGTCATCTCCTCTGCTAATGACTTCAGTTTTTTCAAAGAGTTATCTGATATTTTCTCACCCTTCAGTGCTTTTGAAAGTTTTTCTTCCTGAAGAGGCTTAATATCTACATATAATTTATTAAAATGGGCAAAAACTTCCTGCATTTTTGGAAGCAATGACTCCTCCATTAAGGCAACTGAAATACTGGCAGAATCTTCTTCTTCAGAATCTCCTTCTTCCTCGCCTGAAGATTCATCCTCTTCTTCCGAGTCATTTTCTTCTTCAAAACCTTCGTCCTGCTTTTCTTTCGCCTCTTCAGCAAAAGCTTCTTCTTCATTATAAGATGCATCAATTGCAATGATGTCACGAAGGAAAATCTCCCCTTCCTCTAACGCATCAATCCAAACGAGCAAGGTCTTCATAGTCAAAGGGCTCTCGCACAAACCCGAGATCATCATGTTGCGCCCTGACTCAATACGCTTGGCTATTTCAATCTCACCTTCACGCGATAAAAGCTCAACACTTCCCATCTCACGCAAATACATGCGAACAGGATCATCTGTATGACCAACTTCTACTTTTTTGGCGGGCGTTTCTTCAGGTTCTGCATCAGACTTTTCTGGCTGCGCTTCATCGTCTATGACGTCAGCGTCTCCCACCTCATCATCGTCATCATCTAAAGACTCAATATCAGTTTTTTTCTTAGGCTTTACGCTTGGCTCAGACTCATCCTCTCCTAAAGTAGAAATATCATCTTCTACAATAGCCTCATCCTCGCTTTCACCAGCATCCTCTTCTATTTCTTCAGACTCCTCTACTGGCAATTTTTCTTCCAACTTAGACTCATCAGAAACTGCTGTTTGATCCGACATAAAAAACCCTCTTTTAGAAACTCTTTAAACTAACATACAGATAGGCCTCTTTCAACAAAAGTCAAGAGAAAACAAAGAAAGGTGAAAAATAGTCGGATTTTACAAAGAGTCTTTATTCATCAACTCTGAATACAGCTTCCAATTTTCCTCTGTAGGGTGCGCCTCAAACCGCTCTTTTGCGGCTTGAACACTCTGCTGAATTTGCCGTTTTTCAAGCACTGAAAATGTTTTCTTCCAAAGCGTTTTTAACTCTTCCTCCTCTGGATTGCTTAATAACGCTGGAACATGGCTACGTATAAACTGCTCATCTAATGGCACTAACACGTCTCTAAAAATGTCTTGCCCCATTAACTGCTCCTGCCACTTTTTTGAGTCTAAAACCCCAGCAGCACATAACCTTAAGCATTCTTCCTGCAAGGCCTGATAAGGCCCAGATAAGGATACTGATGCAATCTCTTCTTCAAAGGCTTCCACTAATTTAGGATACCTAACCATAAGAAGAACAAAAATTTGAACGGTTAAATCTTGAAAAGCAACAGGTTTCCTCTTCTTAGTCTCCTGTTTTTTTGCCCATTTCCCGTCAGTTTTTGGAAGAATTTTTGACTGATAAGCTACCTGATAAAGCCGATCCTTTATTTCCTGTATATAATATTGTTTTAAAGTAGGATCCGTAACAGAAGAAACTAAAGATTTCAGGTTCTTCTCTGCCTGAGACTTCTCTTCCGGTGTGTTTCGTGGCAGAGATACATAAAAAAGATCCCACAGCTGATCGACCAAAGACTTTTTTGTTTCAAGGAGGGCTTTAAATTTCTGCACACCTTTTGCATCCACGTATGCATCTGGATCAAGACCCTCTGGCAACGTTAAAAAAGAAAGGGTTTTATTAGGCGTAATCAACGGCAACACTCTTTCAATTACCCTTTTTTGAGCACGCACACCCGCTGCATCTCCATCCATTAACACCACCGGATTCAAATCTAACTTCCAACATTGCTGAATTTGCCCCTCTGTTAACGCTGTCCCCAAAGAAGCCACCACCCTCTCATAGCCCGATTGTGCCAGTTTAATAACATCCATATACCCCTCTACAATTAAGAGAGGAAGCTCTCGATCTTTGGATTTTGCAGCTTTATCATAATTATAAACTTGAGCCCCTTTATGAAACAACTGTGTCTCTGGTGAATTCAAATACTTTGGTGTTTGATCTTTCTTAAGAGCGCGCCCACCAAAACCCACGATCTGGCCTTTTGGATTTGTGATCGGAAAAATCAACCGCCCTCTAAATTTATCAAACCTCTTACCCGTCTCTTCATTTTCACTCAAGACACCCGTGGCACGCATCTCTTCTAACGTAAATCCCTGTTTTTCAAGATAGGTTAAAAGCCCTTGTCTCTGCTCTGGGGCATAACCAAGAAAAAACTTTTTCACTGTATCAGACGTTAAAAGACGTGCTGAAATGTAGCGCGCAGCCTCTTTTCCTTCATGCTGTGTTAAAGCATTTTGAAAGTAATCACACGCGCGCCGCATAAGTTGAAAAAGTCTTTCACGATATTCCATTTGTGCCTTTGAAGGCCCCTGAAATTCTCGCGATTTTTCAATCTTCACGCCTGCCATATCTGCTGCTTTTTCAAGTGCCTCGGGAAAAGACAGGTTCTCATCTTGCATCAAAAATCCAAAAACATCGCCATGCGCGCCGCATCCAAAGCAATGAAAAAAACCTTTTTGATTATTAACCGTAAAGGATGGCGTCTTCTCTCCATGAAATGGGCACAACCCCATATATTCTTTGCCAGCGCGCTTAAGCTTAACCCGCTGACCAATCACATCTGAAAGGGTAAGGCGATCCCGAATTTCATCCTGAGTCGCCTTAGAAACTGCCATAACTACTTCTTTAATTTAATAATGATTTAATTTTTCCAGACGCTTTTCCAAAATCCATTTGTCCAGCATACGCCTCTCTTAAACAAGCCATCACACTCCCCATATCTTTCATGGTCTGAGCTCCTGTTTTTTCAATGCATGATTTAATGGCCGCTTCTTGCTCTTCTTCTGACAATTGCTGTGGAAGAAACTCTTGAATCACTTTCTGTTCAGCTGCTTCTTTATCTGCTAAATCTTGACGCCCTCCGCTTTCATATAACTCTATGCTTTGACGCCTCTGCTTTACCAGCGTTTCGAGAAGCTTTAGAATATGCTCATCTTGCGCTTCTGTCGCTTCTGATGAATCTACACGCACAGCCACATCTTTGTCTTTAATAGCTGCCATAATCATTCTCAATGTAACAAGCCTCTCTTTTTCACCTGCTTTTAAGGCTTCTTTCATGGAGTTTTTAACTTTTTCACGTAGCATATCGTCCTCACTTATGTTTCCTAGAACCTGTTTTACACCCATCCTATGAAAAAATGAATAAGAAAGGAATCATGCAACGGAAAAACCTTTCAAACACACCTGCTTTCTGCTAAAAAAAAGCATCAAAGGAGACACTCATGTTTCAAAATCTTAGCGATAAGCTCACCAAAGTTTTTGACGGCCTCACACGACGCGGCACGCTTTCAGAGGAAGATGTAACCAGCGCATTACGTGAAGTTCGTATTGCCCTTCTTGAAGCAGACGTTTCTCTTCCTATCGCAAAAGAGTTCATCGAAAAAGTTAAAGAAAAAGCCACCGGGCAAGAAATTCTTAAAAGCATTTCCCCTGCCCAAATGGTTATTAAAATTGTACATGACCAATTGGTTGAAATGCTTGGCAGTGAAGCCTCTGACCTTAATTTAAATGCTCAGCCTCCTGCTGTTATATTGATGGCCGGATTACAAGGCGCGGGAAAAACCACTTTTTCTGCAAAGCTTGCCCGTTACATTCAAACTAAACTCAACAAAAAAGTTCTCTTAGCATCCCTCGATGTGTACCGCCCAGCTGCACAAGAGCAACTTGAAATTCTTGCTAAACAAATTAAGGGCCATTCTTTAGAGATAATCAAAGACCAACGCCCTCTCGACATTACCAAACGCGCTCTTAAAACTGCGAAATCAGAAGGATTTGACGTTCTTATTCTTGATACGGCAGGCCGTACACACATCGACGCAGAGATGATGAAAGAAGTTAAAGATGTACACGCTCTTGCGCACCCCGTTGAAACGTTCTTAGTTGCCGACAGCATGACAGGGCAAGATGCTGTAAATAGTGCAAAATCTTTTCATGAAAGCCTGCCTCTTACCGGAATTGCTCTTTCCCGTGTAGACGGAGATGCAAGAGGAGGCGCGGCGCTCTCCATGAAGCTAACAACAGGGTGTCCGATTAAATTCATTGGCCTTGGGGAAAAAGTCGAGCAAATTGATGTTTTTCACCCTGAACGCATTGCAGGACGCATTCTAGATAAAGGTGATGTGGTTAGCCTTGTGGAACAAGCCGCCGAAACCATTGATAAAGAAGAGGCGGAAAAACTCTCAAAAAAAATGGCAAAAGGTAAGTTTGACTTAAATGATCTTGCCAGCCAATTACGCCAGATGCAAAAAATGGGGGGTATGGGAAAGCTTATGTCTTTCATCCCTGGTCTTAATAAAATTAAAGACAAAATCGACCAGGCCGGTCTTGAAGATAAAGTAATCGTCCACCAAATAGCCCTCATTCAATCCATGACCCCTAAAGAACGGAAATATCCAAAGCTGCTCAATGCCTCACGCAAGCGTCGTA
>CAYGMA010000030.1:0-2090 GCA_964351045.1 uncultured Holosporaceae bacterium
TTTAGCTTTTCCAAAAACGCGAGATACTTTCAATCCACGTCTCTGAGCAATCATACGTGGAGACGCCATAGACTCAAGCGCTTGGAAAAGAGCACGAACCATGTTATGCGGGTTCGATGTTCCAACTGATTTACACACAACATCACTCACACCCACTGCTTCTAGAACCGCACGCGCAGGACCTCCTGCGATAATACCAGTTCCTGGAGGAGCTGAACGCAAATTTAACCGAGCTGATCCAAAAACACCTGTAATATCATGGTGGAAAGTACGCCCTTCTTTCAAAGCAACACGAATCATATTTCTTTGAGCGGCTTCATTTGCCTTACGAATCGCATCTGGAACTTCACGCGCTTTACCCAATCCATGACCAACGCGACCATTTCCGTCACCAACCACAACCAATGCTGAGAAAGAGAAGTTACGCCCCCCCTTAACAACCTTAGCAACACGGTTAATGTTAACCAGCTTTTCTACTAAATTAGAAGTTTCTTTTTCTCTTGTTTTTCTCACAGCTAATCCCTTCTAAAATTCCAATCCTTCAGCTCGGGCACCACTTGCCAAAGCCGCCACACGACCATGATAAGGAAAGGCTCCACGATCAAAATACACTTTTGTCACACCTGCTTTTTTCGCACGACGCGCAAGCTCTTTTCCAACTTCTTCTGACGCAGCAGCGGCAGAGGTTGATTTCACTTTTGATTTCAAAGCACTATCAACTGTAGACGCTGACACAATGGTCTTCGCTTGAACGTCATCAATAAGTTGCGCGTAAATATGTTGATTACTCCGGTATACAGAGAAACGAAGACGTGTTTCGTCTTTAGAAAAACGCTTTAAACGTGACCGAATACGCAGTTGTCTTTTTTTATACTTCTGAACAGCTGATTTCATCGTTTTACCTACTTTTTCTTACCTTCTTTGCGAATGATTGTTTCAGTCGCATATTTAACACCTTTTCCTTTGTAAGGCTCAGGAGGACGGAATCCTCGTATTTTTGAAGCCACTTGCCCGACCAACTGTTTATTTGTTCCAGAAATCACAATTTGAGTTGGCTTAGGACAGGCAATTTTAACGCCCGCAGGAATTGGAAAAATAACATCATGGCTAAATCCAAGAGCTAAATTAAGATTAGCCCCTTGCACACTTGCACGATATCCAACACCATTGATTTCAAGATTTACTTCAAATCCTTCGCTCACACCCTTTACAATGTTAGCAATGGCTGCTCGTTGTGTTCCCCACATCATTCTAGCAACCTTAGAATTTGACTTAGGAGCCACTGTAACAACAGATCCTTCAACATCTACAGACATCAAAACCGTATCAACAGGCGCTGACTCTTTTCCTAATTTTCCTGACGCATGCATGACATTCCCTTCTTGGGTTAACGTCACACCACTCGGTAGTTCTATTGTTTTTCTTCCAACTTTTGACATCTTTAAGATCCCACGCTACTTAATTTAGTTAATCTCACTTAATAAACCTGGAATAAAACTTCACCGCCAAGCTTCTCAGCGCGTGCAGTCGCATCCGTAATAATTCCTTTTGAGGTTGATAAAACAGACAAACCCAAGCCATTGTATACTGGTTTTAAATCAGAAAAGGAAGAGTAAACCCGACGACCAGGGCGAGAAACTCGCTTTAACATTTTAATGGTTGGCTTCCCTTGGTAATATTTCAATTTTACCACGAGCTCATCGATGCCTTCTCGGACTGATTTTTCCTCATATGACTCCACAAATCCCTCTTCTTTCAAAAGATCAAGGATTGATTTGTTCATACGAGAAGAACGACACACAACATTTGCATGGCTACGCCCTTGCGCATTTTTAATTCTTGCCAGCATATCTGCAATAGGATCTGATAAAGACATAAACGATTCCTTTTTACCAACTAGATTTAATCATACCCGGGATCATTCCCTGGGAAGCTAATTCACGTAACGCAATTCTTGAAAGACCAAGTTTACGATAATACCCACGTGGACGCCCTGTTAATTCACATCTATTTCTCAAGCGAATTTTAGCGCCATTCCGTGGCAATTTTGCTAACTTTATACATGCTTTAAAGCGATCCTCAGGAGCCGT
>CAYGMA010000030.1:2156-9685 GCA_964351045.1 uncultured Holosporaceae bacterium
CGCGGTTCATAATAACCGTTTTCAACGCTTGACGCTTTTGAGCATTTTTTTCAACTTTTTTAGCTCTGTTTAAATTTTTTTCAATTGAACTTTTCTTTGCCATGGTTTTCCTATTTTATTTCGTAAACGGCATACCGAAGAACCCTAACAAGGCTCTGGCTTCATCGTCGTTCTGAGCAGTTGTCACAATGTTTATATCCATACCACGGATATCATCAATTTTGTCATAGTCAATTTCAATAAAGACAAGTTGCTCTTTCAATCCCATGCTGTAATTTCCACGCCCATCAAAAGACTTTGGAGACACACCACGAAAATCCCGCACACGCGGCAGCGCAATAGTAATCAATCGATCCAAGAATTCATACATTCTTTTATTACGAAGCGTTACTTTCGCCCCAATTTTCATTCCATCACGAATCTTAAACCCTGCAATAGAGTTTTTAGCAATGGTTGCAACTGGCTTTTGCCCTGCAATAGCAGTTAAATCAGTCAAGGCCGAGTTAATCTTCTTTTGCTCACGAGCAGCTTCACCAACACCCATGTTCAAAACAATTTTCTCAATTTTAGGAATTTGCATCGGATTGTCATATCCGAATTTTTCCTGCATTAACTGCTTAATTTTTGAATTATATAAATCTTCGAAACGAGCCATTTTATTTCTCATCAATCATTTTTTTAGAACGCTTAGAAAAACGAACTTTTTTTCCAGCTTCAGTTACTTTCACACCCACACGCGTTGGCTTATTGGTTTCTGGATCCAGCAAATTTACATTCGAAATATGCAAAGCGCCTTCTTTATCAATCAGACCACCCGGATTTCCTTGGCTTGGCTTTTGATGTTTTTTTTGCATATTCAAGCCCTTAACAATGACTTTTGAATTTACACGGTCAACCTTCAGCACTTCGCCAGATTTTCCTTTTTCTTTACCCGCCAAAACAACAACGGTATCGCCTGTTTTAATTTTAAACTTTACTGCCATTATAATACCTCTGGGGCTAATGAAATAATTTTCATATATTTTTTGTGGCGCAACTCTCTCGTCACAGGGCCAAAAATACGTGTCCCCACTGGCTCGCCTTGCGCATTAATCAAGACAACTGCGTTATTGTCAAACTTAATCTGCGTTCCATCATTTCGACGAATTCCTTGCGCAGAGCGAACAATCACAGCTTTATGAACAGATCCTTTTTTTACTTTAGATCTTGGGATCGCTTCCTTTACAGAAACAACAATCACATCCCCGATCCCTGCTTCCATATGCTTAGATCCACCAAGAACCTTAATACACTGAACAGATTTTGCTCCAGAATTATCTGCTACCTGAAGCCGTGTTTGCATTTGCACCATCAGATCACCTATGCTCTACTGTCATCAACCAAAGACCAACGCTTGGTCTTAGAGATGGGTTTATCTTCAACAATACTCACTGTCTCACCAACATTTTTCGAATTCGTTGGATCATGAACCGTATACTTCTTAGAGCGCGTAATATACTTTTTATACAAAGGATGCATAAAACGGCGTGAAACTTTAACTGTTAAAGTTTTGTCACACTTATCACTTACTACGACACCTGATAAAACTCTCTTTGGCATTCGTCTTACACCTTACTTTTATTCATTTGATTTAACGCAAACAACGCACGCGCTGTTGCTTTACGTATTTGCTTAAAACGCGCTGTATTTGGCGCATGACCACCAGCCTTTTGAAATCTTAACTTAAAAAGCTCTTCTTTATTTTTCAAAACAAGCTTCTTTAGATCCACTTCTTTCATTTTAAGTATTTCTTCCATCTTCATTTTTCAAGCCTTTAAGTTAAACAAAGCGTTTTACAAATTTACATTTAATAGGCATTTTTGCTGCAGCTAGGTCACATGCTTCACGTGCCAACTGCTCATCTACACCTTCAATCTCAAACATAATACGTCCTGGATGCACACGAGCTGCCCAATATTCAGGAGACCCCTTCCCCTTTCCTTGACGCACCTCAGCCGGCTTTTGAGAAACTGGCACATCTGGAAAAATCGTAATCCAAACACGTCCAGCACGCTTCAAATGACGGTTGATCGCCCGACGAGCAGCTTCAATTTGGCGAGCAGTAATACGCTCAGGCTCAATCGCTTTTAATCCATAATCACCAAAAGCCAAGTCATATCCACCTTTTGCTTGACCATGGATACGGCCTTTAAACGCTTTTCTAAATTTTGTTTTTTTCGGACTTAACATAATGCTTCCAAATTTTTAACTTAGTTATTCACCTTCTGAAGAAAGCGGTGCATTCTGAGTTGAACGACCTTTTTCTTCCACCTTTAACTGAGTCTGGCCTTTATAAATCCAGACCTTCACACCACAAACACCATATGTTGTATGAGCGCTTGCTGTTCCATAGTCAATATCAGACCTTAAAGTATGCAAGGGAACACGCCCTTCACGATACCATTCCATCCGCGCAATCTCAGCACCGCCAAGACGACCAGAAACGTTTACTCGAATCCCTTCAGCACCTGCTCTCAAAGCAGATTGAACGATTTTTTTCATCGCACGCCTGAAAGACACGCGGCGCTCTAATTGATTCGCAATAGACTCTGCTGCCAGTGTTGCATTCACATCTGATTTGCGCTCTTCTTGAATATTCAAAGAAACGTCACAGCCCGCAATTTTCTCAAGCTTTTTCTTTAAAATTTCAATGTCAGCCCCTTTTTTTCCAATCAAAATACCAGGACGCGCACAGTGAATTGTGATCTTAGGCTTCTTTGCAGGGCGTTCCAAAACAACTTTACAAATTTGAGCTTGCTTATAGTTGTCCAAGATATACTTACGAAGAATCAAGTCTTGTTTAAGTAACTGGGCATAGTCTTTTCCGGCGTACCAAATTGAATCCCAAGTCTTGTTAAAACCAAGACGCAAACCAATTGGATTAACTT
Organism: uncultured Holosporaceae bacterium; assembly: GCA_964351045.1. Lineage (GTDB taxonomy): Bacteria > Pseudomonadota > Alphaproteobacteria > UBA7879 > UBA7879 > UBA7879. The sequence continues at coordinate 5,084 of CAYGMA010000030.1, forward strand.
TCTGACCCATTAGGCCACCTCCTCAATTTCTTCTACAATAATTCTTAAACGGCTAAATGGCTTTTTAATAGGAGATGCACGCCCTCTTGCACGAGGCATATATCTCTTCATTACCATTGCCTTGCCAACTGTTGACTCAACAACCTTCAGAGCATCAATATCAAGCTCATGATTATTCTCAGCATTTGCAATAGCAGATAGAAGAACTTTACGAACCTCTTTTGCTACCGCTTTTTTACTCATTTCCAAAAGCTCAAGAGCTTTATGAGCAGACATCCCACGAATTTCAGCCGCAACTAAGTTAAGCTTCTGCGGAGAACAGCGGATCATACGATTGATTGCCATTGCTTGATTTTCAGCACGTGCCATTTTTACCCTCTCTTCGCCTTTTTATCTGCCCCATGACCATAATATGTCCGTGTGGGAGCAAATTCTCCAAATTTATGGCCAATCATATTTTCAGTCACAAAAACAGGAACAAATTTTTTCCCATTATGAACTCCAAAGGTTAATCCCACAAAATTTGGCAAAATGGTTGATCTACGAGACCATGTCTTAATCACATCATTCCGGCCTGATTCACGCACTTTATCAGCTTTTTTCGCCAGATATGCGTCTACAAAAGGACCTTTCCAAATAGAACGAGCCACTATCTATCTCCTTGATTTACTTCTAGAAACAATCAGCTTCGAAGAAGATTTTTTCTTATTACGAGTTTTCTTACCTTTTGTTGGTTTACCCCAAGGTGTCACAGGGTGACGACCACCTGAAGTTCTTCCTTCACCACCACCATGCGGGTGATCAACTGGGTTCATCACAACACCACGAACATGTGGACGACGACCCAACCAACGGGAACGACCAGCCTTACCTAAGTTGGTGTTCTTTTGATCCGGGTTAGAAACTGCTCCAACCACAGCCCAACAAGACAAAGGAACCATGCGCAATTCACCAGAACTTAAACGCAACAACGCCTTGCCTAGGTCACGCCCAACATACTGAGCATATGTTCCAGCAGAACGGGCTATCTGCGCCCCTTTTTTTGGCTTCATCTCAATATTATGAATAATTGTTCCAACAGGAATATTGCTCAAAGGAAGCGCATTCCCTACTTTAATGTCAGCTTTTTCGCTTGAGACAACCTTATCCCCAACCGCCAAACGCTGCGGTGCGATAATATACATTTTATGGTCATTTCCATAGTCAATCAAAGCAATATACGCTGTACGGTTTGGATCATATTCAATACGCTCAACAACCCCTACTTGATCATAATTCTGACGTTTGAAATCAATCAAACGGTAAAGCTTTTTATGACCACCACCACGATGACGTGATGTCATGCGACCCAAGTTGTTGCGTCCACCGCTTTTCTTCAAACCAATGGTCAACTTCTTATGAGGACGCCCTTTCCAAAGCTCAGAGCGATCAACCGTCACAAGGTTACGCGTTGATGGTGTTGTTGGATTATATGTCTTAAGTGCCATCTTAATTTCCTGAAGTCATATCAATTGTTTGTCCTGATTTTAAAGTCACATAAGCTTTTTTAAAATCAGAACGGAAAGACTTACGCCCTTTAAAGCGCTTTGTTTTTCCTTTTTGCAAAACTGTGTTCACCTGCTCAACAGTTACTTTAAAAACTTTTTCAATAGCCTTTTTAATCTGCCCTTTGTTTGCTTTCACATCTACGACAAAAGCATACTGATTAAAGGCTGCTTGCTGAGTTGTTTTTTCTGTCACAACCGGACGCAACAAAATATCAAATTTCTTCTCGTCAGTAATTCTATGTTTTAAATCAAAACTTCTCATGACAACCTCGCACTCAACAGATCCACTGCATCTTTTGTTAACACCAAGTACTTGCTGTTTAAAATGCTATAAACATTCGCCCCACCTTGAGGAAGAACATCAACCCCAACAATGTTAGAAGAAGCCTTAGCAAATGATGTATTCACTTCATTTCCATCAACAAAAAGAACAGAATCCCATTTGTTTTTATTCAATGTTCCTAAAAGAGCTTTTGTCTTCATTTCAGAAATCGCCAAATCCTCAACGACAAACAATTCTTTTTTCTTTAGCTTTGCAGAAATCGCCATTCTTAAACCAAGCTGACGAACTTTCTTAGGCAAAGAAAAACCATGATCACGCGTTTGAGGACCAAAAACAGTTGCCCCTCCACGATGCTGTGGCGCACGAACAGTCCCCTGGCGCGCACGCCCTGTTCCTTTTTGCCTAAATGGCTTACGTGTAGACCCACGAACCATAGAAAGTGTTTTTGTCTGATGATTCCCAGAACGGCGCTTTGCTAGCTGCCAACGAACCACACGGTGCAAGATATCATCCCTTGGCTCAATATTAAAAACAGACTCAAGCAGGTCGATATCCCCAACTTTTTTCTGATCTAATGTCGTTAATGCATATTTCATCGAACGAAACCTTACTTACGTTTTTTCTTAATTGCGTCTTTGATTTGAACCAAAGAGCCTTTATGACCAGGAACCGCCCCTTTAATAAAAAGAAGACCTTTCTCATCATCAAAATCAACCACTTTTAAGCTATGAACCGTTACGCGCTCAGCACCTAACCGGCCAGCCATTTTCTTACCCTTAAAGACCTTACCTGGATCCTGACACTGACCTGTTGATCCATGAGATCTGTGCGCCAAAGACACACCATGACTTGCACGCAACCCAGCAAAATTCCAACGCTTCATCGGACCTGCAAATCCTTTACCGATAGAGGTTGCAACAACATCAACAAATTGACCTTTTTCAAAGTGACTTGGCTTCAAAACCGAACCAACTTCAATATCAGAGCCTTCAGACAACCGAAACTCTGACACCTTTTGGCAAGGCTCTTGTTTAATTTTGGAATACCAAGAACGAAGGGGCTTGTTTACCTTAGAAGCTTTTTTAGCTCCAAATCCCACTTGAAGAGAGTCATACCCATGCTTTTCTTTAGTCTTAGACCCAAGAACACGGCAATCTACTTTCAAAAGCGTTACCGGCACGAGCTCACCAGACTCAGCAAAAACCTGAGTCATACCTAATTTTTCTGCTAATAATCCTGTCCGCATGGCTATCTTCTTTTTCTATCTATGCGTTTACAACTTAATTTCAATATCAACACCTGAGGCAAGCTCAAGCTTCATCAAAGCATCTACCGTTTGTGGCGTCCACTCAACAATATCCAACATACGCTTATGCGTACGCATTTCAAATTGCTCACGGGTTTTCTTATGAATATCAGGTGATCTATTTACTGTAAATTTAGAAATACGTGTTGGCATTGGGATAGGCCCTTTAATCACCGCTCCTGTCCGCTTTGCGGTATGCACGATTTCTTTGGTTGACTGGTCAAGAATGCGGCTATCAAATGCTTTAAGCCTAATTCGAATAATTTGATCTTCCATCATATTTACTTTTGTTCAATTAACTAAATTTCTTGTGGTGTTATATCGAACGGCTTCATGGAATGCAAGTGCTTATTTGATTTTTTTCAAGAAAAAACTCAGTTCTTTCAATGCCGCACAAAAAAGAAATCTCTTTCTTAAAAAAACACACATCACCCTAAAGCATTAAAAAGAAGTGTCACCCTGCGTTTCAGAAAGAAACACCTCATAAATTGGGAGCCTCACCCCTTTTTGCAAATCAGACGCCTGATCTCCAATTTTTTTGCACCCCATTTTCTTATAAAACCCGTCCGCATGGGGATCTCCCCAAATCCAAAATTTTTTCGCCCCCATTTCTTTCGCTGTTTTGAGTGCTTCTTGCCACATCATGCACCCCAACCCTTTCTTCATATAAGATGGATGAACAAAAAAATAGTCCAACTCCCATGCGTCTGGACGCTCATATCCAAATCCATAAAATCCAATAATCTTCTCTTCTTGCTTTAAAAACCAACAACCATAACGTTCTAAATACCAAGGTGTTACAGCCATATTGTCCATAAAGGAGTTCATATAGCCCTCATTATATCCCCAAATGGCCTTAGAAACCCTTAGAAGAGCATTCAACTCTTGAAGATGACTCAACCCAGCTCGCTGCACATTTATGTTCACACTTGCGCTCATTCTCTATTATTTACCTCAAAAAAAAGCCCCGCAAAAACGGGGCCTCTAAAATTATATAACAAAGGATTTAAAAAGTAACCCGATAGCTCACCATAAATTGATGCGTACGTGGCTTATAGTCACTGTTTGTTATGGCAGCTGGATCAGGAGGGACAGGAGCAATAGCATTCAGCGCCGTGAAAGAAAGTTTCTTATAACGACCATAGGTGTAAGAAAGATCTACACTCGCATCTTTCTCTAAAGGAATTTGAATCCCTGCTCCTAAAATCACACCAGAGCGCCATTTTTTTGCACTACCATACAAAGCCTCTCCAGCGGGAAGATTATTAATGCTTGCTTTAAAGCGAGCCAAACCAAGACCAACTGTCGCATAAGGGATGACTCCGGCACCAAACTGATATCCAAAACGTGCCAATGCGCGCCCTTCCCATGTTTGGCGCATAGCCCGCCAAGAAGAATCTTGATAATTCTGAGACTTAATACCCATAAAGGAATAAGACCCCGTCAAATCAACTCCTAAAACGTAT
>CAYGMA010000031.1:0-9624 GCA_964351045.1 uncultured Holosporaceae bacterium
ACACATTTTTCAACGTTTTCTTTTATTGAAGGAAGGGTTTTTCCTTGTTTTAAAATAAGTTGGGCCAGCTCAAGGATGCTGACGTCATTTTTGGGATTTCCAATATTAAAAATGGTGTTGTGGGCACATTGATTTTTGTTTTCAATGATTTTAAGGAGGGCTTCAATCGCATCATCAATATAAATGAAAGCACGTCTTTGTGCTCCACCATTTACAATACGAATCGGGCGACCTGTCATGGCATTGCTCATGAATTGGGTCAGTGCACGTGAGGCACCTTCTTCTTTTGCAGAGATGTTATCTAAGCGTGGTCCCATCCAATTAAAGGGACGAAATAAGGTGTAAGAAAGACCTTCATGCAATCCATAAGCACAAATGACGCGGTCTAAAAGCTGCTTGGAGCATGAGTAAATCCAACGCATTTTATGAACAGGCCCTAAAACAAGCTTTGTTTCGTCTTCAACAAAAGTGGCATCTTCTGCCATTCCATAAACCTCAGATGTTGAAGGAAAAATGAGGCGTTTATTATGTTTGACAACCCACTTAACCATTTGAAGATTGTGTTCAAAATCAAGCTCAAAAACCATTAAAGGTTTTTTGACATAGTAAAAAGGATTTGCAATGGCGGCTAAAGGAAGCACAATGTCGGCTTCTTTCACCAACTCTTCAAGGCGTGGGTGGTTATTTTTATCCAATAAGTCTAAGGATAAAAAAGAAAAATTTTTGTGGTTTAAAATCCCATCTCTTGGGTCATTTAGGTTGTGTTGCTGAATATCAATGCCTGTAACAGAGGTGTTTGGGTCTTGTATGAGGGCACGTGTGATCCAGTTTCCAATGAATCCATTAACACCAGTGATCAGTATTTTCATGAATTTTTATCCTTAGTTGAAAGTAGTTTTTTTATAATATACCGGGGGCGGCCACAGACAATTTGGTAAGTTCGTCCAACATATTCACCAATGATGCCAATGCCCATAATGGCGACGCCTACAAGAAAGATGACTAAAGCAATGAGCGTGAAAACGCCTTCAACTTCTGGGCCAATCAAAAGACGCCTTAATAGCAAGTAAATGAATAATAAAAAGCTAAAAAGAGATGTGAAAATGCCGGTGAAGGTGACCATTTGAATGGGGACAAGGGTTGTGCTGGTGGCAAGGTCAATGCTGACGCGGAGGAGTTGATACAAAGGATATTTTGAATCTCCTTCAGAGCGTTCGTCATGAAACAACCCAATTTCAGTGGGATTCTCGGCATACTTCCATCCAAGGGCTGGGATGAAGAGGGCGCGTTCATTTCCTCGACAAATTTTTTGAACGATCTTTCGGGAGTACGCTCTAAACATACAGCCTTGATCTTTCATTTTTAAGGGGGTTATGAGCCCTCTCACATGGTTGGCAAACCGGGAACCATAATGGCGCCACTTATGATCTTTTCGACCCATGCGGTAACTCCCCACCATGTCATAGCCTTCCTTGATTTTATCAACAAGCTTTGGAATTTCTTCTGGTGGGTTTTGCAGATCTGCGTCTAAGTTTATGGCAACATCCCCTTGCATCGCTTCAAAGCCAGCGAGAATAGCCATGTGTTGCCCATAATTTTGATCAAATTCAATTACTTTTACCTGGTCGGGGTAGTCTTTATGATGCTCTTCTAGAAGCTCAAAACTTTTATCTGAACTGCCGTCATTGATGTAGATCGCTTCAAAAGGATGGCCTAGATCTTTCATAACAGGCATGATGCGTTTGAAAAAGGATTGTAAACAATCTTCTTCATTAAAAACGGGGACAATGATGGATAAAAAAAGTGGTTGAGTCATAGAGTTTTTTCTTGGGTTGACGGGTTGATATTACATAAAAGAGGAATATTACGTGTGAATCGGCGCTCATATGGGGCTTTTTGAGTTTTAGTGGCCTCTTGTTGATAGGGTTTTCCATAGCTTTTTAAATGAGAAAGAAAGACGTTTTTTCCATGATCTTTATAACACATTACACACACTTTTTCTGAACCATACCAGCGTTTCCAAAAAACAGAATCTGTTACGAAAATAGGATTTTTGGGATCTTGCTTTTGTCCAAAAATCAACTCTCCTTGGTAACCAACTAGAGGAATAGGCTTTTGTGCATAAACAGGCAAATCATGGTGGAAATGATGATATGAGTAGGTTTGTGTTTCGAGCGGCATGTTTTCTTTAACAAAAAAGTAGCTTGATTTAACGCTAGAGCTGGTTCCATTTTTAGTTCCGAGCACTAAAATTGTTAATTGAAAGAAGGTAATGAGAAAGAGGCTCATAAGGCCAAATTTATTTCCTTTAAAGAACGTAATGAAAGGAGGGGCAATGGCGCCTATAGCTAAAGCAGCAACCATCATTTGAATGTAGGGAGTATAGGTATCAAAGTCAGCGGGAGGGATGCGATGTTTGCTCATAAAGTAAAACCCAATAGCAACAAAACAAAACAAACTATAGGTGAGCATTTCTCCCATAAGAGATTTTTTGAGTTGGAGGGTACGGTGAATAAAATAGGCACTTAAAAGAGAGAGCGGAGCAAATAACGGGAGAACGTAGGTTATGAGCTTAGAAGAGCAGAGGGTGAAAAAGCCAAAAATGAATAAGGCCCAGATGCAAAAGAAAGAAAGATTTTTTTTATCTTCAGGGAGAAGAAAAGAACGGTTAAACATGCTCCTCAAAGTGCCGGAGATAAGAAAGGGGGTCCAAGGAAGAAATCCAAAAAGAATCACAGGGATAAAAAAGTAAAAGGGTTGGTAGCGATTATGTCCTTTTTCTAGAAATCGGGAGAAGTGTTCATGAATAATGTAGAAATCAAAAAACTCAGGGTTTCTTATTTGTATGAGGATGTGCCAGGGCAAGACAAGTATGAGAAATACAAGAACACTGGCTCCTAAATAAAGGGGCCATAGTTTTAGTTTGTGGCGGTTAATGAATATCCAAAGTGGAGCAATTCCAAAAAAGAAAATGAGGGCAACGAGCCCTTTTGTTAGAACAGCGAGGGCAAGAAAAACACTGGTGATAATAGCCCATTTGTAGCGTTCTTTTCCTGGCGGGGCGTTCATCCCTAGAAGGAAAGAGCCTAAAAATAAAAAGGTTAAAGAGGTAAATAAAATATCGATTACAATGATGTGGCTGAGCGCAAAAAATAAAAAACTTGTACTGAGAATACCGCTGGCTAAAAAGCCGACAAATCGATTAAAAACTAAGGCGCCAAGTATAAAAACGCATAAAACGCCTAAAGCTCCTGATAAAGCAGGAAGAACACGCATGGCACTTTCGCTGGTTCCAAATGCTTTGATAAAAAAGGCCTGACACCAGTAAAATAGAGGAGGCTTTTCAAAATATTTAACTCCGTTTAGGGTAGGTGTGATGTAATCGTTTTGAGAAACCATTTCCCGGGGGATTTCAACGTAACGTCCTTCATCTGGAGCAGAGAAAGGTCTGTTTTGCCCGCCAAAATAAAACAAGGAAAAACTAACAATAAACACCAAAATTAAATGGAGTTGTTTAATGTGACCCGGGTGATTCATTGCCTTTTTGAATTTTTTTGTACTTTACTCGAAGAAAACCCTTAAATACAAGTGATTAATTTAAATTAAATTGAGTTCTGTAAGTGGCCATCTGGGGCGTGGGTTGATGGAGAGATTCTCCGGACGGCCAGCACGCTTATTTTCAAGGCCAGCCCAAGCGATCATGGCGCCATTATCTGTGCAAAGAGAAATAGGAGGCGCAACTAATTCAATGTTACGCGGAGTTAGAAAGTTGACAAGTTCTTCTCGCAGGAATTGATTGGCGGCAACACCACCACTTAAGACTAACTGTTTAACAGGACCAGTTTTTTTTAATACATGCGTTGTGCGGTTGATCAAAACATCTCTGACGGTGTTTTGAAAGGAGTGTGCAATGTTTTTCTTATCTTCCTCTGATAGGGTTCCGAGTGCTGCAATTTTGCGGAGCACATCACTTTTAAGGCCGGAAAAAGAAAAGTCAGTTCCTTTTTGATTGCAGAGTGGTTTTGCAAACTCAAACGTTGGGTGACCATCTTGTGCAAGCTTTTCAATAAGGGGACCAGCTGGGTAAGGAAGTCCCATCATTTTTCCGACTTTATCAAAAGCTTCTCCCAGTGCATCATCGCGTGTTGTTCCGATTAAGTCGTATTGGCCAACACCTTTCACATTAAGGAATTGGGTGTGCCCACCAGATACAAGGAGAAGTAGATAAGGAAAGGGAAGGTCATGACTTAAACGTGGAGCCAGAGCGTGGCCTTCTAAATGGTTAACGCCGAAAAAAGGTTTTTTATGGTAAAGAGCTAGCGCTTTTGCCATTTGAACGCCGGTGATGACGCCGCCAATGAGTCCTGGGCCAGCGGTTGCTGAAAATCCATCAATATCTTCAAGGGAGGTGTTTGCGTGTGAGAGCGTTTTTTCGATTAACCCTTTCAGGTGTTTCAAGTGAGCGCGTGCCGTGATTTCAGGTACAACACCTCCATAAGGTTCATTCACTTTTAGGTGAGATAGGCGACTTTCGGCATGTATGACTTTATCTGATGAAACAAGAGCGACTGCGGTGTCATCGCAGCTTGATTCAATTCCTAGAAATTTCATTGCATTCTTCTCATTTTAATTGCACGCATTTTGTGTCATAAAATCAGTATGACCCAAGAAAATCAAGATCTTAAATTTATTTTAGGTGGGCGATCCAGTCCGTTGGCTAAGAGGCAATGTGAGATTGTTGCGCATGTTTTAGAGAAACAGTGTAATGCAACGGTTTCTTTTGAGTCGTTTGTTACCTCAGGAGATCAGCTAGCAGATCAACCGTTGAATAACTTTGGAGGGAAAGGGTTATTTTGCAAGGAGGTTGACCAGGCGTGCCTTGATGGAAAGATTGATATAGCAGTGCATTCTGCAAAAGATATGGGTAGCTATTTGCCGCAACATCTGGAGATAGCTGCTGTTTTAGAGCGTGCTGACCCTCATGATGTTCTTATTTCTAAGAAAGGATGGGGGTTGGAGGATCTTCCTGTTGGGGCACACATAGGAACTGCCTCTCTAAGGCGGCAAATTCTTATTAACTATTATCGTCCTGATTTGAGGATTTCTTTGTTGAGAGGGAATGTTCAAAAGCGACTCACTAAAATCGAAGAAGATCATTTTGATGCAACTATTTTAGCAGCCGCAGGATTGCAAAGGTTAGGGTATTCATGCCAGTTTGGTGTGAATTTAGATGTTAAGAAGTTTATTCCTGCTGTGGGCCAAGGAACCCTTGCTCTTGTGATGCACAAAGATCATCCGTTATTTGAGAAAGTTAGGGCATTTACAGACCAAGCGACATGGGATTGTTTTTTATGTGAACGTTCTTTCTTAAAAAAATTACAGGGAAATTGCCAAACACCTCTTGGCGCCTATGCCCTGTACGATGAAGGAACTATAAAAGTTTCAGGTTTTTTGGGAGATGAGGTAAGTAAGCGGGTGGTTTTTGAAACGTTAAAAGGGGACGATCCGCTTCTTTTAGGAGAGACATTGGCTGTTAACTTGGAGCGCAAGCTAAAAGGCATATGACTCTTCTTTTAACGCGTCCAGTTGGTCAGAATGAGGAATTGAGAGCCTTTTTTTTAGAGCAAGGTATCAAGTCTTTTGAGTGCCCTGTTTTTTCTATTGAGCCAAAGCTAACTTTATCGGAAAAGGGTAGACGGGAGTTTGATGAGGCGGATGTATTTATCATTACAAGTATTCATGCTCTGCACGTTTTGGATGAAAATCATAAAGAAAAACAGTTTTATGTGGTGGGAAAAAGAACAGAAAAAAAGCTTAGAGAAGCTGGCTTTTTTCGTGTCAAATTGGTTTCAGAAACAGCAGAAGCGTTGCTAGCGGAAATCCTTAAAAAACCAGAAAAAGAAAAATTTGTTTTTCTTTCTGGAAATCGGGTGTCTTTGGATTTTTCTGAAGAATTGGGAAAAAAAGGATATCAGGGCGTTCGGGTTATGGTCTATGACAGTGTTCCTGTTGACATGTATTTTGAAAAAATTGCTCCATCTGTTCGGATGGGAGGGGTTAGTCATCTCCTTGTTTTTTCTGACTATACAGCAGAAAGAGTTATAGAGCTTTTTGAAAAACATGCTTTAATTGATGTTGCATCAGCCATAACATGTTTTGCGTTTAGTGAAAAAATCAAACACAAATTAGAACGGCTTTGTTGGAAAAAAATTTTTGTGTCGCCTAGTCCTCAGTTAAAAATGTTTTGTTCATTGGCTTCAGAAATGATATTAAAAGAATAGGCAGCAGTTGAACAACAATGTTAAAAAAACAATCAGAAAAAAGTTTTCCTAAATTTTTAGTGACGCGTATTGGGCTTCCTCTTGTTCTTTTATTTGGGGCGGTTTTTTTTGTGTATTACTTTTCTTTTGAAAAACAATCTCAGGAAAAGGTAGAAAATGCTTCATCAATTCAAGATTTTTATGCTCCTTCTTACGGGCAAGAAAAAAATAGTTTAGAGGCTTCGCAAGAGCCTGAGCTTTTGCCTGAGAAAGATGTTCCAGAAGAAAAAATGGAGCCGGCTGAAGTTGAAGAAGAAATGCCGCTAAGCGTACAAAGTCAGAATTTAGAGAGCCCCTCTGTCGTTGAGTCGGTCTCTCCGCCTTTAGCCTTGAATATTCCTGTGAAGAGTGGAGTGGGAAACGCTGGAAATTATAAGGGAGACTTAGGCACTTATATTCTTTTTTCTGATTTTATTGTGCGGGCTCGAACAGGGTTGCCTTTTGAGGGAGCTCTTTTACAATTAGACCAAACATTGAAAGACCCCATGCTTAAAAAGAAGCTGTTGCATCTTCTGCCGTATTCTCTGGAAGGGCTTGGTTCTTGGCCTGTTTTGATGAATGATTTAAATAGAGTTTTGGAGCGAGGGGTTCATACAAAAGGAAAATCAAGCGATCCTTGGTTGGTTCGGTTTGTTAAAAGCTTTTTACACGTGCGGAAAAAATCACGCCATGGAACTTTATTGCAAGAGGCACTTGAGGCTAGAGACTGGCCAGAAGTGTATAAGTTAACGGATCTTTTGATTCAAGAAGGGTTTCCTTTGAAGAAGTGGCGGCTGCGATTAAAAAGATATGTGCAAGGTCATGTTTTATTGAATTCATTTTTTATTGCGCATCAGACGTCATCAACCTCTATGGAAAAGGATTCTTAAGCTAGAATGACTTACTTTCTTTTAATTGTAAAAATTCTTATTGTTGTCGCGGCCGTTATTTGGGCATCCTATGTGCCAGGTGAAATAACGTTAGAGTGGCAAGATTATGTTATTAAGTTTTCTTTGCGGACGTATGTCGGGTTCAGTTTAACGCTTCTGATTCTCTTGCTCACTTTATATGATGCGTACAAGGATCTGTACAATCGAATTAAGCTTCGCTTAGAGCGCAAATCTCACTTAAAACTGGCTCGTTTTCAGACAAAACTCATGGAAAGCTTTATTGATTTAGAGCTCCATAATAACAGTCGCGTGGATCAAGAAGTTCGTTTTCTAGAGAAAAGCAGCCACGGAAGCCTTTTGGGATTGTATTTTAAGTACCGTGTGGCTGTCTTGCGAGATGATGAAGCGATGCTTGATGGCCTTGTTTCTAAGCTGCAAGAAAACCCTGTCTTAAAGCCTCTGGCGTGTAAAATTCAGATACGGACAGCGGTTTCCATGAATAACTATGCACTGGCTTTAAAGCTTACAGAAGATGCTTTGAAGAAGTTTCCATCGGCTTGGTTTTATAAGTCGGCTGTTTTCTTATGTATTAATAACAAACACTATGAAGAAGCCTTGAATTATTTAAGAGAAGGCGCGCGCGCTTATGAGTTTGGTGCAGAATATGAGAATTATCTTTTCTCTGTTATTTGGTACCAGTATGCGAAATTTGTTGGGCCAAAGAATGATGTGTATGTGGATTATTTGCAAAAAGCGCATGACTTCAACCTATCATACACGCAGCCAGCTCTAAGACTTTCTCAAGAATATGTGGCAAAAAATCAAGTTGATCGTGCTAAAACTATTTTGAAAGAAACCTGGAAAGCTCAAAAAAATTCTTATAGTGTTGCTGCTGCATACGCGAATCTGGGTAAGGATGAGATTGAGCAAGCCCAGTATGCAAAAGAGCTTTATGAAGAAGATAAGAAATCACCCATTGCGCATTTGGTTCTTATTTTAAAGTATATTAATGCAAAACTATGGGCAGAAGCGCGGCGGGAGTTGACGCTTTTTTCTAAAAAACATGCAGGTGCTTATGAGGTTGAGGTTGAGTATCTAACCGCTATTTTGGCTCATGAGGAACTGGGTGAGGCTCAGCATGCATACGAAGTTTTGCGGGATACATTTCGCAAAAACTTACGTCGGAAATGGACATGTAGGTATTGTGGCCATCAGGCTGAGTCTTGGCAGCCTTTGTGTGAGTCATGCGATCGGTTTGATCATTTAGATCATACGCATGTTACGCAAAACCCGCTTCTGTTGCCGTTTATTCCCTAAAGTAAAATGCTTAGAGCCCTTTTTTTGCTGCTTATTCTTTTGGTGAAAGTCCAGGGAATTCAGGCGGCTATTGACGTGCGTCTAGGGCATAACGATGCAAGTAGTGCAGGAGCAGAACTTCGCCGGTCTGTGCACGTTTCTGTTGAGAAAGGCACACGCTTTTATGGACCGAATACGTCCCAAGGAATCCCCCCACAATTAAGTTTAGAGAAGCAAGAAAATATAGAGTCAGTGCGTCTTTCTTGGCCTGAACCGCATACGGGTCAGGGGTTTTATACTAGGGACTTTACAGCGTACCTTGAGATTAAGAAAAAAGATTCTAGGGCTCCTGCGGCATTTGAAGGAGTACTGACAGGGCTGTATTGTGATGAGCAGTGTGTGCCCTATAAGGTTCCTTTAAAATGGCAGTCGGCTGGAGGTGGTTTTTCTCTTATCCTATTGATTTTATTTGGTTTTTTAGGCGGGTTTCTTTTGAATTTTATGCCATGTGTTCTGCCTGTTTTGTCTTTAAAGCTGTTGCCTGCGCGTAAAAAAGAGCAGAAATCCTTAAAGAAAACAATGGGTATGACGCTTGTTGGCATTCTTCTCTTTTTCTTGGTGAGTGGGGCTGTGATCTCGGTTTTTCGGGAATTTGGTCAGGTTTTAGGCTGGGGGTTTTACTTCCAAAACCCTTATTTCATCACGTTTTTTGCGTGGTTTATGCTGGTATTAGGGGCGAAGCAGTTGGGTTTTTTATCTGCGCCAAACGGCCCTGGATTTGTGTTGCCAATTCAGGTTTCTCAATGGGTTAAAGATGGTTTGGATGGGTTTTTATTAGCTGTTATTGCAACGCCGTGCACGGCGCCGTTTTTAGGATTGGTTTCTGGTGTTGCTTTGACTGCTCCTATCTATCAGATTTTTCTGATTTTTTTAGCGGTTGGGTGTGGGTTTGGATTGCCCTATATGGTGTTTTTACTTTTTCCAAAGTTTTTAATGAAAAAGATTCCAAAACCAGGTTCTTGGATGACTTGGGTTGAAAAAGCTATGGGATATCTTCTTGTTTTTTCTGGCTTTTGGGCACTCTGGATTTTGTCTCAACACATAAATTGGCTGGGTATTTTTTTATTTTTAGCGCTTTT
>CAYGMA010000032.1:0-2452 GCA_964351045.1 uncultured Holosporaceae bacterium
ATTTGAGCTGCATGATTAAAGCCTGTGAGAATAGGGCCAAGCATACCTCCCTCATCATCAGGGCACATAAGCTGAGAGGCAATACTCGCTGAGTTTAAATCCGGCATGATGAGGATATTAGCCGGGCCGGTGAGGCGGTTAAAGGGATAATACTTCTTCATGTCTGGGTTTAAAGCCGTGATGGGAGACATTTCTCCTTCGTATTCAAACTCAACGCCTTTTTGATCCAGAATCGCTAATGCTTCTCGAACCGCTTGTGTGTTATGAGTCATAGGGTCCCCAAAGTTTGCGTGAGACAAAAAGGCTACACGCGGCTCATGACCAAAGTTTTGAGCAACTTTTGCAGAATGAATAGCAATCTCAGCAAGTTGTGGGCCTGTGGGATTTTCATGAATGGCTGTATCAGAAATGAAAAGAGACCTTTTGTTATGAACAACGATGGAGTACCCAAAGGTTGGGATGTTTGGATCCTGATCAAAAACCATTTTGAGATCTTTAAGGGTGGCTGAGTAGCTTCGGGTAAGCCCAGTCACAATGGCATCGGCATGGCCAAGTGCAACCATGCAGGCGCCAAAGACATTTCTGTTTTGGTGAATGTAGCGCTGACAATCACGACGCAACCGCCCATCGCGTTTTAGACGGTCATAAAGAAACTCAATGTAGTCTTGGTTATGCTTTGAAAGCAGAGCATTGTTGATCTGAATCTCTTCTGGAAGGGTGATTCCGACAGAGGCTGCATTTTTAAGGATGTTATCTTCTTTCCCGATGAGGATAGGATAGCCAAGACCTTGATTGTAAAAACTCACAGCGGCACGGATGGCTCTGACTTCTTCTCCTTCTGCGAAGACGACGCGCTTCTTCAACTGGCGCACTTTTTCTGTGATGATTTCAAGGTTAGAGAACGTTGGGTCAAAGCGGCTTTTGAGTTCACGACGATAGGTGTCCATATTTGAAATGGGTTTTCGTGCAACGCCTGTTTTCATGGCTGCTTCTGCAACGAGGGGCGGAATGATTTCAATAAGTCGCGGGTCGAAAGGAACGGGGATAATGTAAGACTTCCCATAATTTAAGGGTCTTCCATTATAGGCCTTATTAGCTTCCTCACTGACTTCTTGGCGGGCAAGCTGGGCAATTCCTTCTGCAGCCGCAATTTTCATGTCATCATTGATTTCTGAGGCGTGCACATCGAGAGCTCCTCGGAAAATATAAGGAAAGCAAAGGGCGTTGTTGACTTGGTTTGGATAGTCAGATCGACCTGTTGCGATAAGGACATCAGGGCGTGCTTTATGAGCGAGCTCTGGTTTGATCTCTGGATTTGGATTGGCCATAGCAAAGATCACAGGATCAGAGGCCATGCTTTTGACATGCTCTTCTGAAAGAGAGTTTGCAGCTGAAAGGCCGATGAAGGCATCTGCGCCTTTAATGGCATCTTCTAAAGTACGCTTGTCTGTTTCAACGGCAAAGGCGGCTTTATAGGAATTGAGTTCTTTCAAGCGCCCTTTGTGAATCACGCCTTTTCGATCCAGCATGAGCACATTTTTGCGGTTAACGCCATATTTGATAAGAAGGTTGGCACAGGCAATGGCTGCGGCACCGGCACCAAGAACAACGATTTTTACGTCTTTGATGTTTTTCTTGGTGATGTGGAGGGCATTAATGAAGCCTGCTAAAACAGCGATGGCTGTTCCATGTTGATCGTCATGAAAAACAGGAATATCC
This sequence comes from uncultured Holosporaceae bacterium, assembly GCA_964351045.1. Classification (GTDB taxonomy): domain Bacteria; phylum Pseudomonadota; class Alphaproteobacteria; order UBA7879; family UBA7879; genus UBA7879. Next base: position 1,720 of record CAYGMA010000032.1, read on the forward strand.
ATGATCTCTTTTAAGCGTTCTTCAATGACGAAGCAGTCGGGGGCTTTGATGTCTTCGAGGTTAATACCTCCGAAGCTTGGGCCAAGGTATTTAACGGCGTTAATGAATTCTTCAACGTCGGTGGTATCAACTTCTAGATCAATTCCATCGATATCTGAGAAACGTTTGAAGAGAACAGCTTTTCCTTCCATGACAGGTTTTGACGCGCTGGGGCCAATATTACCAAGGCCTAAGACAGCAGTTCCATTGGAAATAACAGCAACAGTATTTCCTTTATTGGTATACTGATAAATGGCTTCGGGTTTTTTCTCGATTTCAAGACAGGGCGCTGCAACACCGGGGGAATAAGCGAGAGATAGCTCTTTTTGAGTTGCCAATGATTTGGTTGGTGTGATCTCAAGTTTACCGGGTTTTCCGTGTGAGTGAAAATAAAGGGCTTCTTGATCGAGAAGTGATTTTGTCATGGGTCTAATTCTCCTAAAATTTTTAGGTTTTTTACTGTTTTATTAGATGGTGTCATCGTATAATAAGTTGCAAACATAATGCAAATACTCTATTAATGCTAGTATGAATGTTCCAGACTCACTCTCAATTGTTGATTTTCTAATTATTATTGCCACCTTGTTTTTGGGGTATCAAATTTATCGTGTTCTTGGCATGCGTACGGGACACGAGAAAAAACGATCTGTTTCTTTTCCTGAAGAAGAATCACCCCTTGCACCTGAGCAAGAAA
>CAYGMA010000032.1:2462-9121 GCA_964351045.1 uncultured Holosporaceae bacterium
AGCCCAAAGTCTTGAAAAAAATAAAAGATGCGAAGGTCGTTCTTGGGGTGGAAAAAATTATGCAGGCGGATCCTTCTTTTAACCCGGATGAGTTTTTAGAAGGGGCTAAAAAAGCCTTTGAAATGATTTTCAATGCATTTGTTGACGGAGACAAAAAGAAGCTCAAGCCGCTTCTTTCAACAACTTTGTATAATGAGTTTTCTTACTTGATTGATGAGCGAGATAAAGCAAAACAAACAACAGAGTTAGAGTTCTTCCGCTTGGTTGGGGCTGATATTATTGGAGCCTCTTTGGTTCGAAAAGTTGCGTCTCTTACGGTGTCGATTCGATCAGAGCAAACCCTTTTGGTGAAAAAAGGGAAAGAGCTGGTTGATGGGGACTCAAACAACATTGATGATGTGACAGACGTTTGGGTCTTTGAACGCAAAATTTCATCTGAAAGCCCTGCGTGGATCTTAAAAGAGATTGTTGAGAAGGAAGACGATCAGTCGTAATGGCTGGTCTTTGCTTCTGTTTTTTAAGACCCAGGGCGTTTTTAAACATTAACAGGGAGAAAAAAACATGAAAAAACTCATCGGATTTCTACTTCTCCTTGTTGCAGCAGTTCTTCTCTATTTTTTTGTTTATACACCTTTTCTAAAAAAGCAGCTTTCAGAAACCCCGGTGGAAGGAGAGGAGGCGGCTCTTAAGCTGAAGAAGATTGATATTCAAGAGTTGCCAGGATGGGGCAGCGCTTCTTTTAAATCAGAAATCAAAGCTTTTCGAACAAACTGCCAGGCGCTTTTAAAGAAAAAGCCAAATCAAAAATTGGATGCTCAAGGGGTTTATGGGACGTATGCTCTGTGGCAGAAAAACTGCAAAGCTTTTCAGAAACTGAAGAGGCCAGGAAAAAAAGCTTTTAAGGCATTCCTTCAAACGCATTTTGAGGCATATCAGGTTTTGACTCAAGAAGGTGGAGAGGTGAAGGAGCAGGGCTTGTTTACAGGGTATTATGAGCCGGAGTTAAGAGGCTCTTTCAAGAAAGAAGGGGCTTATACGCATCCCCTTTATAAGAAACCAAAAAATTTAATTGTGACTCAAGACCTTGGGAATTTTAAAAAAGAATTAAAAGGGGTTCGCTTGAAAGGCTTGGTGGATGGGCAAGTCTTTAAGCCTTTTTTGAACCGGAAAGAAATTGATGCGATTTCTTCTCACAAGCATTTTAAACCGCTGGTTTGGGTGGATTGTGATGTGGAGGCCTTCTTTTTACATATTCAAGGGTCTGGATTGATTCGGTTGCCTTCTGGAAAACGGATACGCGTGGGATATGCAGAACAAAACGGCCATCCTTATGTGCCTATTGGACGGCTTTTACTGGAAAGAGGAATTGGCACACCAAAAACCATGGGGATGGATTTTATTAAGACATGGCTGCGAGAGAATCCGACAGAGGGTAAAGCCTTGATGCATGAGAATCCGTCTTATGTGTTTTTTCGTCAGTTGCATACGTCGGGGCCTCTGGGAACTATGGGCATTCCTTTGACACCAGAGGTGAGTGTTGCCGTGGATCGTTCTTACCATGCCATGGGGTTGCCGATGTGGCTTTCTGTGGAGCATCCGATTGAAGATGGTGAAAAACTTCATCGATTTGTTTTGGCGCAAGATACGGGCGGAGCCATCAAAGGCGCGGTTCGAGGCGATTTATTTTGGGGTGCTGGGAAACGAGCTGCACGCCATGCTGGGGAAATGAAATCAAAAGGCACGTTGTATGTTTTTGTTCCAAAAGACCTACAGCTTCCTGGGTCTGTTGTTTTAGAGGGGTAGGATGACAGAGGGGGAGGATCTTCTTTGGGCAGCTTATACAAAAGATGTTAAGAAGCTCGGCTCTAAGGAAAAGGAATCGACCCCTGTTGTTGACGACTGTGATCAAGAAGAGGGCTTTCAAAAAGCGTTTCAAGAATCCTTAAAGAAGGCACCAGAGCTTTCAAAAAAGCCAGATGAGCGTAGTGTAAAAGACCATACTCCAGTGATTTCTTCTTTTTCTGAACGAGCGTTGAAAAAGCAAGCGCGGCAAAAAAAACTAGCCATTGAAGCGACGCTTGATTTACATGGGTTAACGCAAGCTGAGGCTTTTGACACGTTGAAGCGGTTTGTTTGTGGGTGTTACGAACAGCAAAAACGCTTTGTGCTGGTCATTACCGGGAAGGGGAAAATAACGCCGGATAAACCTCAAGGAGTTTTGCGAGCCCGACTTCGTGAGTGGATTGAGCATCCAGAGATAAAATCCTATGTGCTTTCGCTTTCTCAATCACTTCCTCAGCATGGAGGTTCTGGTGCTTTTTATGTGCAGCTGCGCAAGAATAAAAACGGACAGTTTTAGAAGCAGTCTGTTATAACGCTAGTTCAGTTGAGCTATCGCGCTTTGTTTGACTGGTTCCTGGGGTCAAGCCCCAGGACGTAGGGAGAGAGGGGCGGACGTAGGGAGAGAGGGGCGGACGTAGAGAGAGGAGGGGCGGACGTAGGGAGAGCAGAAAAACAAGATCTTCATATGAATTTGGGCCTGTTTCAATCCATTAAGACAAGTTTTTAATTTTAGAGGTGAAACGTTAAGCTTTAAACTGCTCGTCTAGAATTTTCTCTTCCAGGTTTGCTTGATTGTGATAGAGCAAATGAATAGCTTTTGTTGGATCTTCAGAAACTGTGACATGAGCAACGTCTCTGATTTCAATATTATCTGCAACGGCGCTTACGGGGCGTTTCTCAGGTGTTAAAACATGAAATTGAACGTGTTTTGTGTGTGAGATTAGGGCGCCATGCCACTGACGGGGGCGAAAGGGGTTGAGGGGCGTTAAGGCCAAAAGGTTGCTGGAAAGCGGCAAAATAGGGCCGCGCGCTGAATAGTTATAGGCAGTGCTCCCCGCTGGCGTTGCAACTAACACACCATCTGCAATAAGCTTTTCCATTTCAACTTGGGTGCCAACTTTGATTTCAATATGGGCTGCCTGGTGGGTTTCTCGGTAGAGGTAGACTTCATTGATGGCATGCGCTTCATGTTGATTTCCAGACACATCTTGGGCCGTCATCTTAAGGGGGGTGAGCGCGACATCGTGTGTGTTTTTTTCAAGTGTTTCAAGATCATGAAATTCATAAGGATTCATCATGAATCCGATGGTGCCGCAGTTGATGCCATAGAGCTTTTTTGAAGAGCCAAGAAATTGGTGCATGGCTTTGAGCATGGTGCCATCGCCTCCCAGAACGATGATATGGCTGGCCTCTTCTGAAGAGGTTTCGCCATAACGCTGAGACAGCTTTTTGTAGAGCTCTTGAGCTTTCTGTGAAGGGCTTACAACGAAGTGAAAGGCGGACTGGGACATTTTCTAATTAAACATAGCCAGCGCGATGTTTTCCTTCATCGTATTTACCAATGCTGCCGAAGATCTCTTTGAAGAGAGCTGGATCGCGGCCGAGCGTTGGTGTTTTGTCATCGTTTGGTGTGATGTCGAGGCCTTCTGTTTCATCGTGAAGTTGGATGCGTTGGACAACACGGTTTTTATCGAAGGTGAATAAAATGACTTTTCTTTCTTCAACAGATGGACTGAGGAAGGATCGGGTGCTGGTTTCTTCGCCAATGTAATACCAACCTTTTCCGCCGAACTGTTCTATGTATGTTGGAGGGCCGAGTATTTGGCGAAGTTCTTCTTGGGTTGTTTGTCCAATGTGGATTTTTTTCATGTCATTTTTTGTGACGAGGTTTCCGTGAACATGAACAGTGCTTTCACAGGCACACAAAAGAAAAACAACTGAAAGGGTAAGAAAGATTTTTGACATGAGATCTCTTTTCATTAATAGCAACACATTTGCATAACCAGGGCTTTTCTGTCAATCCCATATGATATATGGTAGGTTTTTAAAAGGACTAAAGTGAATGAGATTTTTTCTTCTATTTTGTGTGTTTTGTGGATTTTCTTTCCCGGCAATGGCGGCGCCTGCTGTTGATGGCGCGGATTTATCGCTTTACTGGGGAATTCCTTTTGCGTTGATTTTATTAAGTTTGGCGCTTTGTCCTCTTGTGATTCCGACTCTTTGGCATCACCATTATGGGAAAATTGCCAATGGGCTTGGAGTTCTTTTTCTGGTTCCGTTCCTTTTTGTTTTTGGGGGTGAGGCAACAATTCACATTTTAGCAGAAGCTATTTTGTTGGAGTATGTGCCTTTTGTCGCTCTTCTTTTTGCGCTTTTTACCATTTCAGGAGGGATTCGGATTGTCGGGCCATTTAAGGGATGTCCGTCTTCTAACTTAGTACTTCTTGGAGCTGGGACGCTTCTTGCGAGTGTGATTGGAACGACGGGCGCATCTATGTTGCTGATTAATGTGTTACTGCGCGCTAATAAGTGGCGGGATCATAAGAAACATACGGTTATCTTTTTTATCTTCTTGGTGTCAAATGTGGGGGGGCTTCTAACGCCTCTGGGGGATCCTCCTTTGTTTTTGGGGTTCTTACAAGGGGTGCCTTTCTTTTGGACAACAAAACATCTTTTCCCAGAATTTTTGGCGTTTAGCTTTATTTTGTTAGCACTTTATTATGGGATTGAGCGTTTCTATTACAAGAAACAGCCGTTGGGTCATCAACCCCAGCATCGGGAACATTTTAGAATTCATGGAAAAAGAAACTTTTCGCTTCTTCTGGGAGTGATTAGTTTGGTGCTTTTGAGTGGGTGGTGGGAAAATCCTATGACCTTCTCAATCTTTGGAGTGTACAAGCCTGTGAGTGATGTGATTCGGGATTTAGGTTTATTGTTTCTTGGGTATCTGTCTATGCGTATTTCACGGGAGGAAGACCATAAAGCCAATGAATTTTCTTGGGAGCCTATCCTTGAGATTGCCAAGATTTTCTTTGCGATCTTTATTACGGTGTGGCCTGTTATTACAATTCTTCACGCTGGAACAGAAGGCGCTTTAGGAGGTTTGGTGTCTGTGGCCAACGAAGGCGGGCGCCCTAATAACTTTGCGTATTTTTGGCTCACGGGTCTGCTCTCCAGTTTCTTGGATAATGCGCCAACGTATCTTGTGTTTTTCCATATGGCAGGAGGGGATGCTGCTTATTTAACCACTGTGATGAAAGAGACGTTGATTTCTATTTCTGTGGCATCTGTGTTCATGGGAGCGATGACGTATATTGGAAACGCGCCAAACTTTATGGTGCGGTCTATCGCTGAAAAAAGAGGCATTAAAATGCCGAGCTTCTTTGGATACATGCTGTGGTCTTTTGGGATCTTAGGGCCGTTGTTGGTTGTGCTTTCTTTTTTAGTTTAGTAAACTTAGCAAAAATATAGGGAGAGCTTTTTCATGAATAAAATCGTAAAAAATAGTCGGTATCTTTTTGCTGTAGTTGGTTTTCTTGTGGTTTTTTCTTTTGAGTGTCAGGGTGCCTGCTTCAAAGGATTTGCTTGTTGCGGGATCAGGGATGATGGTATTGCTCCATATCGCCCTAAGCATCCATCTTTGTGCGTTAAGAGGAATAAAAGCTTTGATGGCAACCCGCTTTTGGTAGTTAAAGCTAAAAGAAATAGCAGAGCGTGTGGCCGGGCTGATCGAAAACGGGTTCTACAAAGACGTTGTTCACGCAGTACAGTGCACGTGAAATGTGGGGCAAAATGTAAAACGCAAGAGGAGAAAGAACCTCAAGAAAATACAGAACAGAAAGAAAACAGCTCTACTGCAGAAGAGCCTGACGAAGAAGTGTGATAAATGGAACCTAATAAAAAAGAGACCACTCTTGTGGATTTGGTTTCAACCTTAGGGAAGGCTACAGAGGCTTTTGTAAGAGGTGTTTTCTATCCGATAGGGTTCTTTGGACAGTTTCTTCAAAAATTTGTTTCTCTCTTTACAACGCCGAATCGATATTTTTGGGGTGGGTTTCTTAATCAAATTTATTTTTCAGGGGTAAAAGCCATTCCTATTGTGATGGTGACCAACTTTGTTGTTGGGGTGGTGTTGAGTTATGAGGGAATTATTCAGCTCTCTAAGTTTAGTGCAGAAACCTCTATTTTAACGGTTATTAGTTTTTCAGTGTTTCGGGAGGCGGGTGCGCTGATGACGGCTATTATTGTGGCAGGACGGTCTGGAAGTGCCTTTGCTGCTGAGCTGGGCGTGATGAAGTTGAACGAAGAAGTGCAAGCACTTCACATTATGGGCATTGGTTCTATGGCGTATTTGGTTTTACCGCGTGTTTTAGCGTTGGTTGTTTTTATGCCTATTTTAACGTTGATTGCTGACTTTATGGGGCTTTTGGGAGGTGCGCTGATTTGTTCTTATGAATTGGATATGGCTATGCATTACTTCTTTTATCAAATTCATGAAATTACAACGTTTTTTACGTTTAGCATGGGCTTTTTAAAAACACCATTCTTTGCCTTAATCATTGGATTGATCAGTTGCCGGATGGGGCTTTCTGTGGGGAATACGCCTGAGAGTTTGGGGACAAATACCACGCGGGCTGTGGTGCAGTCGATCTTTTTTGTGATTGTTTTTAATAGCATTTACTCTGTGACAGTTTCTGCTCTCAACTTGGGCTAGAATCAACTTTCCTAAGGCGACCTTTATTTTTTTTGAAGAATTTTCTGGACATGAAGCCCATTTTTAACTATCAACATAATAGTTAGTGCCCAGGTAGCTCAGT
>CAYGMA010000033.1:0-9015 GCA_964351045.1 uncultured Holosporaceae bacterium
GTGAATGTAGTGGTAACGGCGACAGTGAATACCATTTCTAAGAAACTTTTGGTGAAAGATAAGCCGTTTATTTTAATGTTTTATGCGGCTGTTTTCTCTATTTTCCTTTCTTTTGTTGTGTGGGGATTCCAAGGGCCTGTGGGAGATATTATTGGTGCGGTTCCATGGCCAGATCTGTCTCTTTCAACTTACTGTTTATTGGTGGTGTTGATTGGGCCTTTTGCGTTTATGGGGCAATATGGTTATCTGCGTGCCTTTAAGAAAACGGACTTAAGTTTGTTAATGCCGTATGATTATACCAATTTTGTTTTTGCGGCTTTCTTAGGGTATGTCTTCTTTGCGGAAGTTCCAGATTCCAACACCTGGATAGCGATGGTGTTTATTATTTTGGCCACATCTCTCTTAGCGGCATATGAGATGTCGCATAAAAAATCAGCTTAAAAGCACTCGGGAAGAGGGGGCAATAGGCTGAAAGGTCTTGCTTCTAAACTCTACGCTCCGCGACTTTAGCCACACACCCTACGCTCCGTGGCTTGATCGCGGAGTCCAGTGATCAATGAGGCGGAATGCCTCTTTTTTTTTACGATCAGTTGAGCTATGCACTTTGTTTGACTGGACCCTGGGGTCAAGCCCCAGGGCGTAGAGGGGGGCTGGGACGTGGAAAGAGGGGGACAAGGTGTAGAAAAATAAGTGCCCCAGTAGAGGCGAGGTGCAAAGAGGGAATGAGCCAGAGAGTATAGAGAAAAAAGGGCCCCCCGAGGTGTGAAGAGAGACACGCACCTCGAGAGGGCCCGTTTATCTGAACTTTGCTATTGCTTAATCATCGACATCGCCAACGGAATCTGCTAAAGGATTTTTGCTGGGAGGTGATTGTTGTTGTGCGAAGCTAGAAAATTGCCCGAGGGAGTTGGAGCTTGGGCTTTCTCTTAATCCAGGGTTTAGATGATAGGTGATGACATCTCCTGAAGGAAAAGATATTTTTGTGCCTCTAGGTGTCGCTTTTTGCTGATTTTGGTTTAGAGTTAATAGATCCGCAGTTGGACTTAGGTTGCTGGAAAAAAGATCTTCTGAAGACCCTGTTGAGCCTTCAGAAGAGTGTGTTGAATCAGTGCTTACTTCGTTTTTTTGGCTTTCGATTTTTTTTTTAATTTGTGAGCAATTTTTGCCAGGCTAAACATATTTTCCTGAATTCCTTTGAGAATTTGAGCTTCATTTTGATTGTGCTCATCTGTGAAGAAAGGAAGGGCAAGGCTGCCATCTTCTTTTAAAAGAGACTGAAAAGGAAAGAGCATGACTTTTCCGGATCCGAGTAAGGCAAAAACTTCTTGTGTGATTCTTTCTTGCTCAAGTTGTTCTGGGGTGAGTGATGGAGCGCTTTCCTCAGCATCGTCATCCTCAGCGCCTGGTGCAGCAGCTGTTGTGGCTTTGCTCTTTGGTGCAAGGGGAATAGCCCAATAGAATGGATCTGTTGAGATGACACGCTTAGCTAGACCTCCTGTATTTTGATCCACCCACGAGGTCCAGGATTCTGTTCTTTGGAAGTTAAGGTTATGGTCTGGGTTTTTATAATACCCTTCCCAAAAGGTTTTAAGCGCTGTTAGGCGGTCTCGTTCAGCTGTTAGAGTTGAAATTTCTGCATCAATAGCACTGAGTTGATCTTCGAATGCAGCTGCTTGGGTGGTTTTTTCTGCCTCTTGTCTTTGAAGTTCAGCGTCTTTGTTTTCTGTGAGCTCAGTTATGCTTGTGGTTGTTTCTTCTTGAAGAGCCGCTAAGTCTGCTTCATGGGTTTCTTGAAGGGTTTGTTGTTGCTTTGTGTGAGTTTGAGTAATAGCTTCAAGCATATCAGTATTATCTTTATTTGTTTTTTTTGTTGCTTCAAAGGCTTTTTCAAGAGCTGCTTGCTTTGCTTCAAACGCGACTGTTTTTGCTCGTGTGTCTTTTTCTAATTGTGTGCTTAGACTCGCAACAGTTTGATTGTATGTTTCAAGATAACGCTCTTTTTGAGTGTTGATCGCTTGGTTTTTTTGAGCATTTTCTTCAAGGGCAGCTTTTTTTTCTGCTTCTTTTTGAGCATGTTCTGCGCTTTTTTGAGCGATCACGGCTTGAATGCGTGCAGCTTTTTCTGTGTGAACTTGTTTCTTAATGCGCCAGCCAATTTGATCAGATTGATCTTTATCTTCTATCAGGCCTGTGCTGAGACGTAAGGCGCGTACCATATGGTGAAATAAGGGGAGAACTTGATCACTTAAGGCTGAGAAGTGTTGGGTTGATTGTTTGGCTTTTTCCCCACAATTTAGGGCTTGGTAAGCTTCTTCAGATGTGGTGATTGGATCTAGTTTTTCTTTAAGAAAGGCATTGAGTTGTTCATAACGTGCATAAGATAAAGCGGGTGTTGAGTTAATTTTGGACTCTTCCGCGAGTGGGTCTAGGGGGGTAGCATTGATGTAAAGGGGCGCTAAAAATAGCAAACAAAACAGTTTTTTCATGGGATGTTCCTTCTGTTAGAGTTGATTTACTGACATATACTTTAAGTCAGTGATATTTTAATTCTAGGCCAACTAAAATTTAAAGTCAGCAGAAAAAATTTAGATTCAAGACATTCTTATGAAAAAAGATGAGGGATCTGGCTTAGGGATTAAAAGCAGGGCTGCGCACACTTATGACTGGACTCCGGGGTCAAGCCCCGGAGCGTTGGGAGGAGGATGTTTTAATTTTAGGCAGATGGGGCATCGGAAGAGGGGAGATAGGGAAGGAAGCCTCAGGAGATGTAATGAGAGATGAAGCGCAGAAAGAGAGTAATGCAGAAAAATGTTTCACATAAAATCATTTTCGTGGGGCGTTCAATTGAGTATGATGAGTCGCATTAAGGAGAGCGTATGACTTGGTTTTTTAATAATTGGTTTTTCGGCGAGGAGGCAAAAGCACCTCGGTTTTTTTTGGGGGGACTTTTTGTTTTTTATGTGTTTTTGTCTCTGAGTAAATTTGTGCTACCAGCAACAGACCGGGATGAATCTCGGTTTGCACAGGCCTCAAAGCAAATGATTGAAACAGGAGATTTTACGCGTGTGAATTTTCTGGATCAGCCGCGGCATAAAAAACCCATTGGGATTTATTGGTTGCAGGCTGGGGCGACGCAGGCGATGAAGGCTGTTGGGCTTGCGCAAGGAGATGCTGAAATTTGGACGTATCGCCTGCCAACGCTGATTTGTGGATTTTTGGCGTTATTAGTGTTTTTTAAATTGTTTTCGACGCTTGTTCCTTCGGGTATTGCGGCTTTTTCAACAGGGCTTCTGGCGGTGAGCCTGCTCTTTATGGTGGAATCTCATTTGGCAAAAGCGGACACAGTGCTGCTGTTTTTTATTGTAACGCAGCAGGGCTTTTTGGCGCGGTGGTATCAAAATCAAATGAAGGGGAGGCCAACCTCTTTCTGGATGCTTTTCTTGTTGTGGAGTGCTGTTTCTTTGGGTGTGTTTATTAAAGGGCCGGTGGCGCCGTTTATTTTCCTCTTAACGTTTGTGACATTGAAGTTTTGGTTTAAGCAACCGATTAAGGGGCGATCTTTGAATTGGCCGTTGGGGCTGATTTTAATTGCGGGCCTTAATATTCCCTGGTTTTTGATGCTGCAATCAAATTCAGGAGGAGCCTATGCAGCGCATGCCATTGGCGTTGATTTTTTACCGAAACTGTTCAAGGGACAAGAATCCCATGGATTTTATCCGGGATATTATACGCTGTTATCACCCATTTTATTGTGGCCAGGGTCTTTTTTCGTTTTGAGAACTATTGGAAACTGGCGAAAGATAACCTCTTTGCCCATGGCTCGGTTTGCGTTGGCGTGGGTTGTTCCTGCCTGGATTTGCTTTGAATTGATCTCCACAAAATTGCCTCATTATGTGTTGCCGTTGATTCCAGGCGTTTTTCTGTTGAGTGTTTTGACACTGAAAGAATTTGGCGCCTCTCGGCCTGCCTGGGTTACCTGGGGAGCAAAAGCTGTGTTTTGGGGAGTGGCTCTGTTGTTAGGAGGGCTTTTGATTGGTGGGGCTGCTTTCTCAACCTCTTATGAAACACTCTTTCTGGTGGGAGGCGCTTTGGTTGGTTTGTTTTTGCTCCAGCAGTTGGTTCCACAGATTTCAAAAGGGGTTCTTTTTTTCGGGGTGCCTGCTGTGCTTTATGTGGGGATATTTTTAGGAACCTTTCCGTCTGTTTCACTCTTATGGCTGAGTGAAGAGATCAAACAGGTGCGTGCGGGCTACCCTGATAAGCCGGTGCAAGTGGTTGGCTTTAATGAGCCGAGCCTGTTTTTTGTGAATGGGACAGAGGTGACATCGGTTTCTCTTGAGGGCGCTGTGGCAGCGATGAAGGAAAGGCCAGATTTGTTAACTTTTTTACCAAAGAAAGACCTTGAGTCGTTTAAGAATCGGTTGAAAACTGCTTATGGAGAAGGACTTAAATTGGCCGTTCAAGGCGAAGAACGTGGGCTGCAGCAGCCAATATTGAGCAGCTTTAACTATTCCAAAGGAAAAAATGCCTCCTTTGTTTTTGTGGTGATGGAATGAAAGAGCTTAAAAATTACGCCTTTGTATTGATTTTTTTAGCGTGTGGGGGAGCGGCTTTTTATTTTGATAAAGTCCTGATGAAATTTATCATGGCCCATAACCAAGACTGGGTGCTTTTGCACAAAGCCTGTTGGTGGATCTCACATTTTGGGGAAGGGCAATATTACCTTGTGCCGGCAGGGTTGATCATGGGCTGGGCCTACTGGATGCATTGGACAGGAAAAAGAACACCGTTGGTTGAAAAACTTCTACTCAGGCTGAAGCGATTTTTTCTTTTGATGGCGACGACTGCAGCGGCGTTGCATGTGTTGAAGATTATTTTTGGGCGGCCGCGTCCCAGTGCGGCAGATTTGGATGCAGATCAACCTTGGCATTGGTTTACATTAGATGGACATTGGCATTCTCTGCCGTCAGGGCATGCGCAGGCGTCTATGGCTGTGGCGTTGTTTTTGTCGCAGATTTATCCAAAATTTTGTGGGCTTTTTTATGGATGGGCTTTGCTAGTAGGGGCAAGCCGGGTGATTCTTACAAAGCATTTTTTAGGAGATGTGTGGGCAGGATATGCGCTATCAATTTTTGTGTTTTTTGTTGTGCTAAGATTTCACAAAAAAATCCTTTAGGTAAACTGATAAGCAAAAACATTCATGGCGTGATAACAGGATTGATAGGCTATTTTGTACATTTCTATGCAGGCTTTGGCGTTTTCTTCATCTAGATCATTTGTGTTTTGGCATGATTGTTCTACCTTGTTAAACAGGCCTTCACAGATACGCCATTGTTTTCCGAATTCTGTGCGCAAATGTGAGATGGAGACGCGGTTGCTTGGCCCTGCTTGAAAAGAATCGGCTCTATTTTGTTCTTGTTGCGTTGGCGTGGTGAACTGGCTTTGTTGGTAGAATTGATTGATGCGATTGGGGTTGGACCCTCTTTCTATGTAGGCTTGAGTTGCGGTGAAAGTGAGTCCTAGGCAGAAGCAAAATAACATAAAACGCATGGCCATCCTCTTAGTGTCTCTTGTATAGTAGCGCTAAATGGAGAGCGGTTAAACTTCTTTTTAAAAAAACATCGCATGATGAGGTTGGTTTTGATATGCTTAAAAAGAATTAAGGAGGTTTTTTTGATGACATACAAAAAGTTTTATTCGGCGTTGAGTTTTGCAGCGTTTTTATCATTGGGTGCTGTTGCTGATGATACAATGACAATGGACGTTGTTGTGGACGATATGGCGATGATGGAAGGTGGCCAAATGGATTGTGATTTGGCGAAGTTTAAAATGGACTTAGCGGCTATGAAGGGCATTCAGGTTTCTGATGATCCGGCTGGTGTGGCTTTTGAATCTGCGAAGGACTTAGCGCCAACCCTTATGGACTATACAATGAAACACCAATGTCGGCTTTATGCCATTGATTTGCAAAAGCTGATTAATGGTTTGCTGAAAGGAAACGGGTTGCCAGAGATGCAAAAGCAACCAAAATCTGATGAACATAAGTATATTGCTATGGAAGGCAAGAAGGCACGGTGTGCTGCTACATTAGGCTTGAAACTTCCAATTACAGCTTATGGAGATAAGAAGTAAAGTTTCTAATAGCTAAACGATCAAAATTGGTTTGAGTAAAAATGGGGGATAATGGGCCGAGAGGCCTTGCCTCCATGCCCGACGCTTTGGGGCTTTAGCCACACACTCTACGCTCCGCGACTTGATCGCAGAGGCCAGTGATTAAGGAGGCGGAACGCCTCTTTTTTTTACAATCAGTTGAGCTGATCGCTTTTTTTGAGTGGACCCTGGGGTTAAGCCCCAGGGCATAGAGGAGGAGAGATGAGACGTAGAGAGGAGGGGCACAGGAACGTAGAGAAGGGTGGTAGAGTGTAGAAAGAGGGAGGGAAGGGTATAATCTCCCCCGAGGGCGTTGGGAAGAGATGTATCATGGGGCGTAGAGAGAATGTCTTGGATAGTCGCTTTATATGAATTTAGCTCTATTTAGCGGATTTGATCCATAAAAACCCCCTTGCTAGAACAGTTGGCAAGGGGGGGGTGTTTGGTGTGTCTTGTGTTGATTATTTTTTAACCTTACAAGTTAAAATCATTGATTTAAAATTAATAGGGCAGTTAAGAACTTTTCCTTTGGAAGGAGCTTTTGTAAATGTCGTTCCTCGGAAAACAACGTAGTACGCATCAGGTTTAGCCTCTAGGGTTTTATTTGTCGTGATGTCGTGAGCCTGTTCTTCGTTTAGCTTTTGCCCGCTTTCTATATTAATGTGAACAATTGTTTTAAAAGTAGTACTATTCAGAAGCCTTTTTGCTGACCCTAGGTTTACCAAACGAGTTAAAGGACCGCGGGCAAGAAAGTTTAATTTTTTGATGCCTTTTGTTGCTTTTCTTTTTATTTCTGTTTCTAATTCTTTAAAACAGGTTTCGACACTTGCTGGATCTACGGCTTGGTATGTGATGCCATCTTGCGTGAACGTGTTTTTACCGGTTAGTGTTCCATAGTTGAGATTGACATCTAAATTGTCAGGCACTTCAGCAAATGTGGGTGCACAAAGCTGTGCCGCTAGTAGTGCTGTTATAATATAATTTTTTTGTCTCATAGTTTTTTCTTCCTGTTGTTTACAAATTATCTATAAAGAAAATTTAAAGCCAGCGATTGAGAATTCTTTTTTGCTAGAAGAGCTCATTTTTTTAGTTGAGGTGGCTTCTTTTTTAATTTTTTCGAAATCCATTTTGTCGCATGTGATTTTTGGGGAAAGCATATAATGCGGCGTTGTATCTCCTGGGAAAGCAGCGGCTGGTTTCTCAGCGATATAAGCAATGCTTAAAACATTACCCCAAAAAACGCGGCATTGATTTTCCATGATGTGCTGACATGTAACATGACGAATGCGGTCTGCGTTAAGGTTTGAGGGCTCTGAAACGGCATAAAAATCATATTCGGCAACAGTATCTTTGATATGACGTGTTGGAAAAGATGTTTTATGAAGGTTGTTACCGCTGGCAAGTTTCATGCCAAGGTCATTTAAATTACAAACCTTATATTTTTCTAGGCTTTTTGTATATTGCTTTGAGTGCTCCACTGTAACAGGCATGATGCTTTTTGCATCCATTTTACTTGAGTGTTTACCTTGAGCAGAGAGCGCAAGCAGAGAGAGTGATACGAGGGAAATTGAAAAGCGAGTATAGGTCATTTATATTTAAGCCTCCGAGTTATTTTCTTAATCATATCATCTAATGTTTAATCATTAAAGGGGTATGTGCGTTTTATCAGCCTAGAGAGTGTGAGTTATGACTTAGAAGATGTTGAGTTGCACACTTTTTATGACTGGGCTCAGGGATTGAGCCCCAGAGCACAGGGGAAGATAGATCAAGAGAGGGTTTTTCTAGATATTTGTGCTTTGTCTTGAAAAAGTTTGGAAAAAGCTAAAAAAGCAATCTCTTGTGTTGAATTTATTTTCCAGAACCCTTATGTGTGGAATGAGGAAAGAAGTACAAAAATGACTGCAGCTTTTTATTTAATGACAGCGTTTATTTGGGGAACCACTTGGTATGGCGTGAAGCTTCAACAAGTGAGTGGGGTGCCCTTTGCTGCGTCGAATTTATACCGTTTTGTCATTGCCTTTGTCGTTTTAGTGTTGTTTGCCTTGAACAAGAAGCGCTTGTGGCCAAAATTGTTTTTGAAAGACCATCTTTTTATGGCTATTCAAGGGTTGTTTTTGTATTGCTTGAACTATTCTTGTTATATGGAAAGTGTAGCCTATATTCCAAGTGGGCTCACCTCGGTTTCTTTTTCGACAATTATTATTTTTAATACCGTTTTTTCAGCGCTTTTCTTGAATCTTCCTGTGACACGGCAGATGTTTTTAGGGGCTTTTTCTGGAATTATTGGGTTGTGTGTCATTTTCTCTGAACACGTTTTTGCATTTCAATCAGGAGGGCCCGAAATTTATGGGGTGCTTTTTGGTGTTGGAGGGGCTTTCCTTTCTTCTATTGGGCACATCCTGACGAAAAAGGCCCAGATGCGTGGTGCTGATGTTATTCAGAATGGTCTCTATTCTATGGGATATGGAGTAGGCTGGTGGGTTCTTTATGTGGGTGTTTCTGGAACTCCTTTGAGTTTTGATATGAGCGTTCCCTATACTTCTTCTTTACTCTACCTTTCAGTGATTGGAACAGCCTTGGCATTTATTTTGTATTTGATGGTTTTGCGAGATATTGGTCCAGGAAAGGCCGCTTATATTTTTATCATTTCGCCTGTTGTTGCGTTGATTGTATCTGCACTTATGGAAGGATATGTGTGGTCTTACACGCTTATTTTAGGGCTTACTTTCGTTATTGCAGGAAATGTTTTAATGCTGCGCAAGCCAGTGTCTCGGTAAGAAATTAAGGCGATACTTTTGTTCTTGGATCTCCATTGGGGAAAGCTTTTCGGCGCAAGGGAGAATCGAAAGGCTCTTTTTCAACACA
>CAYGMA010000034.1:0-4237 GCA_964351045.1 uncultured Holosporaceae bacterium
AGAAAGGAGGTGGGCTTCTAAGATAAAAGACTGTCAGCCTAGTGTTTTTTCAACCTTATTTTTAGAAATTGTTTCTATTGAGTCAAAGAGAAACACAACGGTTATTTATGCGACGGATGGAGAGGAAACGTTATCAATTGTTTATTTTAACAGTTCTATTTATGCATTGAAGCGCTTATACCCAGTAGGCCAAAAACGATTAATCAGCGGGAAAGTGGATCGGTTTCAGCATCAGAAACAAATGATTCATCCAGATTTTGTTGGCTCGTGGAAAGACAAAGACAAATGGATTGGGATATCTCCTGTTTATAGTAGGGTAGGATTGGTTGGGAAGTTTCGTTATCGCCAACTGGTTCAAGAGATTCTCCATAGAGTTTCAGATCTTCCTGAATGGATTCCCAATGATTTTTTGACTGAAATGAAATGGCCCAGCTTCAAAGAAGCGCTGAAAAAAGTGCATGCACCAACATGTCTAGAAGATCTTTCTCCGACATGCCCTGCATACCAAAGACTCGCATTTGATGAACTTCTAAATTACCAGATTCAGTTACAAAGTTATTCTCAACAAGATAAGGTAGTGTGGGGCGTTAAACATCAAAGCGACGGAGTGTTTTTTGAAAAGATAAAATCTTTTTTACCGTTTCAATTAACAAAAGGGCAGGAAGAGATTGTTTCTGAATTAAGAAAAAAAATGTCCGCTGCCTCTCAAATGAGAGCTCTTCTAATGGGGGATGTTGGATCTGGAAAAACAATCGTTTCTTTTTTAGCGGCGTTAGACGCTTTAGAGTCTGGTTATCAAGTAGCTTTTTTGGCACCAACAGAATTGTTGGCTCAGCAGCATTTTCAGACTTTAAAACCCTTCTGTGATTCTTTGAAGCTCTCTTCAGGGTTACTGGTGGGCTCTCTTAAGGAAAAAGAAAAAAAGGCCCTAAAACAGCAGATTCAGTCTGGAGATATTTCTTTCTTGGTAGGAACGCATGCCTTGCTTGAAGAAACAGTTGTGTTTAAAAAACTATCTTTCGTTGTCATTGATGAACAACATCGATTTGGTGTGGAGCAAAGAAAGAAATTAGTGGATGTTGGAGAGCATCCAGACATTTTATATTTGAGTGCAACTCCTATCCCTCGAACAATGGCAATGACACTTTATGGAAATTTAGATGTTTTTACTCTAAAAGAAAAACCCGCCTATCGTCAGCCCATTCAAACACTTGTTATGTCATTAGATAAGGTTCAAGACCTTTATGCTTGGCTCAGAAAACTGTTCGCTCACCAAGAAAAAGTTTTTTGGGTATGCCCTTTGATTGAAGAGAGTGATTTAAGTGATTCAACGTCTGTTTCTGATCGTTATGATCAATTAAATCAGGTTTTTCCAGGCATGCTTGCAAAAGTGCATGGGCAGCAAAAACCAAGTGAAAAAGAAGCCGTCATGCAGAAATTCAAGGAAGAAAAAAAAGGCGGCATACTGGTTTCTACAACCGTGATTGAAGTTGGAATTGATGTTCCAGAAGCAACGGTTATGGTGATTGAAAATGCAGAGCGTTTTGGGTTGTCTCAATTGCATCAGTTGAGAGGCCGTGTAGGGCGGGGAAATAAAAAATCTTTTTGTGTGCTTTTGTATAAGTCACCATTGAGTGAGGTTGCGCGGCAAAGGTTACAAGTTTTAAGAACGCATGATGATGGTTTTTTAATTGCAGAGGAAGATTTGAAATTAAGAGGTAGTGGTAACCTCTTTGGAACGGAACAAAGCGGGGTGCCAAGGTTTGTTTGTGCCCAAGTTCAAGCGCATTATGACCTTATTTTTAAGGCAAAAGAAGTTGTTCAAAAAAAGGAATTAGATTTTTCCGGGGCCGCTTCTTTGTTGCCGCACTTATTTTTAAGCAAAGAGACAAGTCATGTTTAGTTGATTGATTTGTTGCAATTAGCAAGACTCTACACTAGAGTGAAAATGTATATTTTAGGGTGATAAAATGAGTAGACTATTAACTGGATCGTTTGTTGTTTTAAGTGTTTTTTGTTTTGGAGCGTCTGCATCTTGGAAACAAGGATATTATGCAGGGGCCTTAGGAGGATATAGTAAGATTTCAGGTAAATTGAAAACTTCTAGTACTTTGGTTCTCTCTGGCCAAGATCGTGGAACTGTTGCAGGAAATGATGCGTCTAAAGGTAGTTATATGGCGGGTGCTTTTTTAGGGCATCGGGCAACTTTTGGCCGGCGACATTTTTCTGCTGAGTTAGGGGTTTCTTATTTTAATGCAGAACCTAAGGTTGGAGAATTAACGGCCAATGCGACTAATGCAGCTCTAGGGCTTACAAATGGATCAACGTATTCTCTTCTTTATAAACCAAGGTTTGGCGGGGATTTGTCTATTCGAGCAGGCTACTTATTTATGCCAGAGCTTTTAGGGTATGTTAAGCTTGGGGTGAGCCATAATATTGGCCAGTATATTCTAAAAGCAGGCAAGAAAACCACAGTGGGCGTGAATGTGACAAGTCTTGTTCCAGGTGTTGGTGTGGAAGGAAAAATTAATGACCGTTACTACTGGTTAGCAGCTGTTGATTATAAATGGGCTATTAAAACATCTAAAAAATCTACTGGCCTTGGATTTACAAATCGTCCTCGAGAACTTGTTGGTAAGGTAGGTCTAGGTTTTAGTTTATAATCGCTTGGTAATTAAAAAATATGATGTCTTTTATCCAGTCTCATGGTGTGGAGTTTCTCGAGCTTTATAGCATTAACTTTATTAATTTGATTAGCCCAGGAGCTGGGTTCGCTTTAATGGTGCGTAACAGTTCTTTGTATGGGCGTAAAGTTGGTTTATATACAGCTTTTGGTATCACGTCTTCGAGCTTGATCCATAAAAGCTATACCTTGTTGGGGTTTGGGTTGATTGTTTCTCAAACACCTTGGCTCTATTTAGCAATCAAATATTTAGGGTCATGCTACCTCGCATATTTAGGTCTTTTTAATTTGATTCATGCATTTAAGCCAAAGAAAATGAAGGTTTTTTCAGAAGATTTGTTGGATAAAGGGCTAACGCGCTGGCAAGGATTTCGGAATGGATTCCTTGTGGATATGATGAACCCCTCAGCTTCTTTATCTTTTGTCTGCATTGTTGTTTCAACGGTAAGTGTTTCTACATCTTTACCGGTGAGAGGCCTTTACGTTGTGATCTTGATTTTAACTTCTTTGGCTTGGTATTGCCTTCTGGCATTCACCTTTTCCCATGATCGTTTGATGCGTTTTAATAAACGATTTGGCCGCGTTATAGAGACTATTATGGGTGGATTTTTGATTTATCTCGGTGTTAAGCTTTTGTTGATGCCTTTGCCAGATAATTGCTTGGTTTTTTAAGAAGGCATAAAAGCCACCCTATTAGGAACCAAATGATGTGAGCATTGCTGTTAAAGAAAATGCTCATTCCCCCGGCAATTGGGAAAAACCGATAAATTACAACACATAAAAGCCCTAGGACGAGTCCGTTCATTTTTATTTTCCGCCAGTTTTGAGCTGTTTTTCTAAAAAGAAGAAAGAAGAAGCTAGCAAAAAGGCTGAACCCAATGAGCCCTAGAGAGGATAGAACGTTGAGCCAAATGTTGTGGGGGTGGCGATACTCGCAGCGGGTGCTTTTAAGGGCAGGGGGATCATGGTTAATGTGGCATGTATGGGAGAATTGATTGGGGCCAATGCCAAAAATCAAACTCTTTCGAGAAAGACGCAGAGCATCCTGAAAAAGTCGGCCATAGCCTCCTTGTGTTTTGTAAGACCCCTGGGAAGAAGCTGTTTTGGCTTTTACTTCAGAGGAGAGGGCTGTATACACGTTTTTGATTGAATTAGCGCTTTTTTTAGCAGCACACATTGGCGTAAAGGATGATTTGGTTGCGCAAGTTTTTATGTGTTTTGTGTAGAGTGACCCAGAAAATAAAAACATAACTCCTAAAATATAGAGTCCTATTTTGAAAGATCGGGTGAATAAGAAGAGGAGGCCATAGGATAAAAAAGTGCCTAAAAGAGCTGTTCTTTCTCCAGAAGCATAAATAGTCAAAAGAGATAGAAATGATAATGTGAAAGAGAGGAAAAAGAAGCCAACCCTTTTTTTGAAAGAATAGTGAGAATTGTAAAGGGTTTTATAAAGAAAAGTACAAACAATAGGAAAACTGATCCAGGAAAGATATACGCCTACTAAAGGCCTGTTGAAAGGACCCGTTAGGCGAGCCCCATAAGCTGAAGGGTGCC
>CAYGMA010000034.1:4247-8972 GCA_964351045.1 uncultured Holosporaceae bacterium
CCCAAAAAGGTCTTTTTTATAGATCCATTGAACGAGTGTATCAATTTCTATGAAAAGAATGAGAGCTGTGGAAATCCAGATAAGGGTTTTGTAATAAGCCCCTTTTTGAAATGGGAGAGAAGAAAGTAAGGCAGCAAAAAGAAAATACCGGCCATACGGAAGAGCGGTTTTGAAGGCATCGGCAGGGTGGGATGTCCAAATACTTCTAAGAATCATATATCCCCACAGAAGCATTAAGACTTGAAACCAGGGTTTTGATGCCCAGTCCCAATTTTTTGTTTTCCAACTTGAAAAAAGAAAGAGCGCAACAGAAGTGGAGAGCACAATGTCTGAGGCGCTTTTTCCTGCTAGTAGTGACACAGGAAAAAGGCATATAAGGAATGCTAAAACTTTTTCAGAAGTTTCTTTAGAAAAGAGGGAAGACTCTTTAGTGTTTTTTTTCGAAAGTAAATTCATGGCTCCTACTATAGCAGGACGCTCAAAAAATTACACAGAAGATTTCATTTTTTTTGTGAGTCGAGATATTTTTCGAGATACAGTCTTTTTATGAAGAAGGTTTCTTTTTGCTGCTTTCATAAGTTGAGACTGAATGTTTTTATGAGAAGCTTGGATTTCTTCTTTGTTTCCAGAAGCAAGAGTTTCTGTGAAGTGGCGGACAGATGTTTTAACAGCGCTTGATACAGAACGGCGGTGTTCTGTTCTTGATGCTATTTTACGAATGTTTTTTTTAGTCGCTGAATGGTTTGCCATATCTATCCTAATTTTTTTACTTGTTTAGTTGCTTGTTTAAGTCTTGTCAACAGTCTTATGATTTTTTGAAGGTTTGTTCAAGTTTTTTTGTATGATTTCTAAAAATATCTGTTGTTCCTGTGGTTTTACTGAGGGATTTTCCTTCTTCATAAAGATGTTTTAACTGTTCATAACTATCTGATTTTTTTGAAGAATTTAATAATTTTTCACAGAGCCCAAGGGTGAATTGGAGTTTGATCCACTCTTGTTCTTTGAGGCGTTTTTCTATGTCTTCGGAGGCGGCGTGGTAGCCGGAGAGGAGCATGTCTTTTATTTCATGGTCTTTGAGGCCATGGCTGGGCGTGATCTCTATGGATTGATGGGTGCCTGTTGTTTTCTCTTGGGCGGAGACGGTTAAGAGGCCATCTGCATCAATGGAAAACGTAACGAAAATGCGAGCAAAACCGCTGGGTAGCGGCGGAATTCCTTTGAGAGAAAAGCGTCCTAGGGAGCGACAATCGGCAGCGAGCTCTCGCTCGCCTTGTAGCACATGAATGCTCATAGCGCTTTGATTATCCTGAAAAGTTGTGAACTCTTGAGTGATGGTGGCTGGGATGGGAGAGTTGCGTGGAATAATCTTTTCAACGAGGCCTCCCATGGTTTCAATGCCTAGAGAAAGTGCAGTAACATCAAGGAGTAAGGAGTCACTTTTGTGGGTGAGAGCATGCGCTTGGAGGGCGGCGCCTTCAGCGACGACGTGGTCGGGATGCATGTCAAAAAGAGGGGGCTTTTGAAATAAATCTTCCAGGAATTTATGCAGAAAAATCAATCGTGTAGACCCTCCCACAAGGACAACATCGGTGATGTCAGATGGGGTTAATTTAGCTGATTTTAAGGTGTTTTTTAAAATTTTATCAATTTTGCTTAAAATGGGTTTAGTGAGTTGATTTAGCTCATCTTTTTCAAGAAAAAACGCATAATTCTTGTTGCCAATTTTTGTTTTTAGAGGCTCTTTTTTGGCGTTTTCAGGTCGTTTTTGAGCTGTTTTAGCCCCTTTTTTGACGTTTTGGAGGCGTTTTTTGAGCTCTTCAGACACTAAAATGAGGGTTTGGTGATCTTTAGGTGTTAAATCGGAAAGATGATGTTTTTCAATGAGGTGATTTTTAATGAGATGATCAATATCATCTCCGCCTAAATGCGTGTCTCCCCCGGTGGCGAGGACTTGAAAAACACCTTGTTCTAAATTGAGGATAGAAACATCGAACGTGCCTCCGCCTAAATCAAAAATGAGGAAGTGTCCGTCGTTTTTTTTATCGAGGCCAAATTTAAGAGCGGCCGCAGTGGGTTCTGAAAGGAGGCGCAACACTTTCCATCCGGCAAGGCCAGCGGCGAGACGTGTGGCGCCGCGCGCTGTTTCTGAGAAATAAGCTGGAACGGTGATGACGGCATGGTCAACGGGTTCTCCTAAGAGCGCTTCTGTTTGAATTTTGAGAGAGTGCAAAATTTCTGCAGAGACTTGAATGGGGTTTGTTGTGTGTGACCCAAGTTTGAATCGGCGCATTTCGCCTGGCGTGCTTTCTAGATAGCTTAAAGCAGGGAGATTTTCGGCTTCTTGAGAAAGAAGTGGATCCATGAGGCGCTTGACAGAGGCGGCGGCAAGGTCAGGTGTTTCATTAAGGATTTTTTGTGCGCGCTGCCCGACGACAAATTTATTTTCTGCTTCTGAATAGGCAACGATGGAAGGAACAAGTTCTTGCCCTTCAATTTTTAACACACGGGTCGTTCCCTTTTTTTCTGTGATGGAAACGAGGGAATGCGTGGTACCTAAATCAATGCCGACAGCCGTGATGTTTTTTTGAGCTGTATTTGTTGTTTGTCCGGGTTCTGAAATTTGAAGGGCCATAAATTCTTTTTTAATTTCTGTGACGGGTGATGAGGCGCTCAAAGTATTGAAGTGTTAACCAAATGTCTTTGAGTTGCTTTTGAGCTTCTTGTGATACAGGGTCTTGAGTATACAGATCCATGAAGCTTGAGGCATGATGAATTTGTTTATTCTCAAGATGTGTGAGCAGTGTTTCTTTTTCTGCGCCTTCAGCTGCGTTGAGTTTTTCCTCCCAGTCCATGAGGTTCATGAGTAACTCTGGGGGCTGGTTTTCATCTGTGCTCGCACTGTTTTTTAAGAGAAGGAGAGCGTGGGCTGCCGTGCTGAGGGACTTTAACTGCTGATAGGCATGATTGATTTGGGCTGACGTAAAAGAGAGGCCTTTCCAGTTAGAGCTCTCAGTTGATTGACGATCTGGATGAGCTTTTTGCTGGAGAGCAAAATAGGCTTTTTTTAGGTGATCTTGATCGATGGGAATTTTAGCGGGCAGTCCTAAAACAAGGAATGGATTTGGAGTTGGTTCAGACATGAAAGGATTCTCCACAGCCGCAACGCCCTTTTTCGTTGGGATTGGTAAAGGTGAATCCGGCTTCTAATTCGCTGGTTTTGTAATCCATTTCACTGCCCAGGATGAAGAGAATGGATTTTGGATCAATAAAGATTTTGAAGGTCTCACACTCAACGACTTCGTCATAGGGCTCTTGGGTTTCGGCATACTCAAGAGTATAGGCCAATCCATTGCGAATGCCTAGACAGGGTTTTCCTCTTTTATCCAAAAGAGTTTGGATTTGTTCTTTCGCGCGATCCGTGACGAGAAGAGGGGCTTTTGCAGACATTTACGCTTTCTCTTTTTTGCTTTGGTAATTTTTGATGGCTGATTTAATAGCATCTTCCGCAAGAACAGAACAATGGATTTTAACAGGGGGAAGATCTAAATATTCAGCAACATCTCTGTTTTTAATTTCAAGCGCTTCCTCAACGGTTTTGCCTTTAATCCATTCTGTGATTAAAGAGCTGGAGGCGATGGCGGATCCACACCCGAATGTTTTAAATTTTGCTTCTTTAATGCGACCCTCTTCAGTGATTTCCACCTGAAGCTTCATCACATCTCCACAGGCAGGGGCGCCAACCAATCCAGTGCCAACGTTTTTGTTGCTTTCATCTAAAGATCCAACGTTTCGAGGATTTTCGTAATGATCGATTACTTTTTTACTATAGGCCATTGTGTCTCCTTTAAATTAGTGCCCAGTCCATTGAATGGATTTAAGGTCAATTCCAGCTTCTGCCATTTCCCAGAGGGGGCTCATTTTTCTGAGATGCGTGACGGCTTTGATGATATCTGCAGCCGCTTGATCTACTTCTTCTTCTGTTGTGAAACGTCCGATGCCAATGCGTAATGATGTGTGTGCTAATTCTTCTTCTACTCCTAATGCTTTAAGAACATAAGAGGGCTCTAGCGAGGCAGAGGTGCAAGCAGACCCGGAAGAAACAGATAGATTTTTAATGCCCATCATCAGGCCCTCTCCTTCAACGTGGGAAAAGCTGATGTTGAGGTTTCCAGGATAGCGATGAGGGGTGTCTCCATTGAGATAAATTTTAGGAAGCGCTTTTTTTAACGTATCGTAAAAGCGTTCGCTGAGTTTTTTAATGTGGGCATAATCTTTTTCCATGTCTTGTTCAGCAAGAGCGCAGGCTTCTCCAAGGCCGACACAGAGGAAGACGGGAAGGGTGCCTGACCGCATGCCACGTTCTTGACCGCCTCCGCTGATTTGAGCGACCAGACGTACACGCGGTTTGCGGCGGACATAAAGAGCGCCAATGCCTTTTGGCCCATAGAGTTTGTGCCCTGAAATGCTCATGAGATCAATGTTCATTTCTTCAACGTTTAACGGAATTTTCCCGGCAGCTTGAGCGGCGTCTGTATGGAAAAAGGCGCCATGCTCTCTGCAGAGTTTTCCTATTTCAGCTAAGGGCTGAATGACACCAATTTCATTGTTGACGGCTAAAATGGAAACCAGCAGAGTATCTTCTCGAAAAGCCTTTTTAAGCTGATCTAGATCAATGAGACCATTGGGTTGAACGTCTAGATATGTGACATGAAATCCTTTTTTTTC
>CAYGMA010000035.1:0-8967 GCA_964351045.1 uncultured Holosporaceae bacterium
CTGAAAAGGGAGAGGGAAGTGAGTTTCAACAAGTTCTGAGTGGGTTTAGGGGTGACCGGAACGTTACTATTTTAGACCCACTTTGGTTAGAGCTTGTTAAAAGATACCATGACGTAGGAGCCAAAATTCTAGGGCTTACAAAAATTGATACAGGGTCTTTTGGAAGTTTGCCGTCTGTTGAAAAATGGCGTTTTAAAGAGCTAGAGGCATTGGGCTTTTCGTTTTCATTGGACGGTTTTCCATCAACGTCTGAACCATTGGTTGTTTTTGAGACAGGCTGTTCTTTTCCTGCAACTTTTTTCCAAGGGATCTTATTCACGGGGAATGCTTCTAAGGCAGAGACACTGAAAGGATTTTTAGAGACATTTTCGATACAGCCTAAAAGCATTCGTTTTGTAGATGATAAGCGCTCAAATTTGGTTGAATTGCAGGCTTATTGTGGCGCAAAAGAAATTCCTTATTTGGGAATAGAGTATCAGCAAATTAATTCTTTAGAAGCGCCCGCTTTTTCAGAGAAAAGAGCGGCCTTTCAAGTGGATTATTTACATAAACATAAAAAGTGGCTTTCTGATCAGGAAGCGGATGAAAAGTTAAAAACGTCTACTGAATAGGGGCGGTGGCTTGCTCAAGCCAAACACGTTCTTCTGAACTCATAAAAGCGACATGCGCTTCAAACACACGTTTGTGATAGGTGTTTAGCCAGTCTTTTTCTTCTGGTGTTAACAGCTCTGTGTTTATCAACAGGTGATCAATGGGTGCTAAAGAGAGGGTTTTAAAGGCTAAAAATCCTTTTTGTTTGTCGCTGGAGCAGGTAAGCATCAAGTTTTCTATGCGAATGCCATATTTTCCTGGCTTGTAATAAGCGGGTTCGTTGGATAAAACCATGCCTTCAAGGAGAGGTTGTGAAGAGGCGCGTGGTGAGATAGAAGGAGGCGCTTCGTGGACATTTGGACGAAACCCAACCCCGTGACCTGTTCCGTGTCCGTAGTCTAGACCGTTTTTCCAAAGGTATTGTCGGGCTAATGCATCCAGGGAAATACCGGATATTCCTTGTGGGAAATGCGCAGAGGCAAGGGCAATGTGCCCCTTAAGAACAAGAGTGAAGTGGGTTTTAAGACGCTCTGAAGGGTTTTCTCCTAAATAAACGGTGCGTGTGATATCTGTTGTGCCAGTGGTGTATTGTCCTCCAGAATCAACAAGGTAAACGGATTCTGGTGTAAAAGGCACGTCAGAGGTTTTTGTGGCCATATAATGCGGGAGCGCGGCATGAGGGCCGATGGCTGAAATAGTTGGAAAGCTGGGCGTGAGGTATTTTGTGCTTTGAGTGCGATATGAGTTGAGAAGGTCTGCTGCAGAGCGTTCTGTGAGAGAAGAGCAAACTTCTGGACGGGTAAGCTGATATAAAAACTTTGTAACAGCGAGACCATCGAGCAAGTGGCACTCTTGAATTCCTTGCGCCTCTACGGGATTTTTTTGAGATTTTGGAAGACTGTAGAAATCGTTTCCTAAGTCAGGAAAGATCTTTTTTTTATGGCATACTTGGAGCAGTTCATACGGGGTGTGTTCTATCGGGAGGTAGAGGGATTCTGACGATTCAATGTAAGCCTCAAAGTCTTTCCAGTCATGGAAGAGAACATGATCTTTAAGGCTGGTACGAATTTCTAGGGAAACTTGAGTGAGGTGCGTAAAAACATCTAAGGTTCCATTGGAATTTAAGAAGGTGTAATTGAATAAAACGGGCGTGTGTGGCAAATCATTTCCACGGATATTAAGGAGCCAGTTTGAGGCTGTAACGTCTCCAATAAAAGCTTTTTTAGCAGCTGTTTTTTGAAAAACAGGGGTGAGCTGTTTTGCTTTTTCGAGAGAAGAGAGGCCAGTGATGTTTTGATCTAAGGCAATTGCTGGGCTTTTTTTAGGAAGTGGGCGGTTTTTCCATAAACCTTCAACAGGGTTTTTTTTAAGAGGATCTAGGGTGATGTTAAGAGGAGCAAGTTGCTTTTCCAGGAATTGGCAGTCTTGAATTGAATGAAGCCATGGATCAAAACACAGGGAAACGCCTTGAGGGTATTTTTTTGAGATACATTGATATAACTCTCTTTTTTCCAAGGAGCCAATTTCAATTTTAGCTGTGTCTATTTGTTGGTGGGCTTGTTCTGTGTAGCGGCTATCAACACTGAGGAGGCAGGCATCTGGCGTGATGAGAAGCGAACCGGCTGATCCTGAAAAACCGGTGAGCCATTGAATGTATTTCTCATGCTCAGGGAGATACTCGTTTTGAAACCGATCATTCATGGGAATAAGAAATGCTTGCTGAGCATTTTCTTGAAGCCAAAGTTGTAGAGTTTCTAGAGGAGATCGTTCCATATTAGCCTTCTTTTTGGAGGATCAGTGTTGACCAGGTATTGATATGAAAAGCATCTTTAAGTATGAGGCCCTGTTTTTCATAGGCGGCTTGTACGTCTGAAGCTTGGCGTTCTAAGAGGCCAGACAAAATAAGGTATCCGCTGGGTTTTAAATGCTCTGCAACACTTGGTGCAAAAGAGATGAGAGGGTCCGCTAAAATATTAGCAATGATGAGATCAAAATCTTTAGATTCGATAGCTTCAAATCCATCTGAAAATAAGCTTGTAACGTGGGGAGTATTGTTTTCTTTGGCGTTTGTTTGCGTTGTTTTAACGGCAAAATGATCAAAGTCTGTGGCTAGAAGAGAGGCGGTTGGCCATATCTTTGACGCAGCGATCGCCAAAATTCCAGAGCCACACCCAAGGTCTAGAATGTGTTTTGGAGAGAGGGTGTTTTGAAGCCGTTCAAGAGCTCTCAGGCATCCTCGGGTTGTTTCGTGTTCACCACTGCCAAAAGCTAAAGCCGCATTAAGCTTGAGCGTGATTTTATCTTGAGGGAGATCGCCTTCATAATAGCTGCAATAAATGAAAAAAGGACCGCACTCAATAGGGGGGAATTGCTTGCGGTTTTCCTCCAGCCAATTCTTATGGGGGAGTTTTTTTATGCTTTCAATTTGGCTCGGAAGGTCAAAAGCCTTTAAGTATTTTTCAACTGTTTCTTTGGCGTCTTGACTTGTTTTGAATCCGTTATCAGGAGCAATGATGATGTCGAGCTGTTTTTTAAGCTCTCCTTCTTTTTCTGCCCAAGAAATGGTGGCGTTGAGAGGCTCTAGAGCAAAAACATACTCAGGAATTTTTTGCGTTTCAACGGTTAAAAACAAAGACCAAATTTCACTTTTTGGACGTGGTTCAGATTGCATAAAGAGCCTTTCGTTTTAAGGGTTTTTTTGAAGAAAATCTTCGAGTATTTTTTTAGGACCGGCATGGTCAAATGTCACTTGAACGTGTTGACCAGAAATATGTGTTATGTGCCCATAGCCGAATTTTAAATGAAAAACCCGTTCGCCAACTTGGAATTTTTTAGGAGAGACATCCATCATTGTTGGGGCACTTCTAAACCTCTGAAAAGAGGCAGGGAGTTCTAGAATATGATCTTTTGGGAGGTCTTGAATAAAACGGGATGGCGGGTTTGAACTCCACTGACCAAAAAAGTAGCGGTTTAACGCAAAAGAAATAGAAGCTCTTTTGCGTGCGCGTGTGAGGCCCACGTAAGCGAGACGACGTTCTTCTTCTAAATCCCGCCCTTCCATACGGCTTCTTTCAGATGGGAAAATTCCTTCTTCCCAGCCTGTTAAGAAGACATAGTCAAATTCAAGCCCTTTTGCGCTATGAATGGTCATGATGGTGACGGATTCTTGAGTGGTGTTTTGCACATTTTCCATGACGAGGCTGACATGTTCGAGAAAGGCATGCATAGAATCAAATTCACGTACAGCATGAGCGAGTTCTTGTAAGTTTTCTAATCGGCCTTTTGATTCGAGCGTATTTTGCTCTCGCCAATAGTCTTTGTATCCTGACGTGAGGAGCACGTGATTTAAGAGTTCTTCAAGTGAATGGTCTTGAGCGTAGTGGCGCCAGTCATCCAGTTGTTGGAAAAAGGCTGTGAGTTTTTCACCTCCTTTTCCTTTGATGATGCCGGATTGTAAAAGTTGTTGGGCGGCTTCTGTGATTGCGCAGTTTTGGGTGCGCGCATGGGCGTGTATTTTTTGAAGCGTTGCGGCGCCAATTCCGCGCTTAGGGACATTGATGATGCGTTCAAAAGCCAGACCATCTTTGTCGTGTGAAATGAGGCGTAAATAAGCAATGGCATCGCGCACTTCTTGGCGTTCATAAAAACGGAATCCCCCGATGATGCGATGAGGAATGGCCATTTGAAGAAAGCATTCCTCAAATTCACGTGTTTGAAAGCCTGCGCGTACTAAGATGGCAACTTCGGAAAGAGGTACTTTTTTACGATGTAGTTCTTCGATTTCTTCTGCCACCCAGCGGGCTTCTTCTTTCCCATCCCAGGTGCTTTTTAGATGCACACGTTCACCGCCTGGTTCATCTGTCCACAGATTCTTTCCAAGACGTTGTTGGTTTTTTTCAATCAAAGAAGAGGCAGCTGCTAGAATATGACGTGTGGAGCGATAGTTTTGTTCTAGTCGAACCACTTGGGCCGTTGGAAAATCTTTTTCGAATTTTAAAATATTAGCAACTTCAGCGCCGCGCCAGCCGTAAATCGATTGATCATCATCTCCAACGCAGCAGAGATTTTGATGGCTTTGAGCTAAAAGGCGCACCCAAAGGTATTGGGCAACGTTGGTGTCTTGGTATTCATCAATCAGGATATATTTAAAACGGGCTTGGTAGTCTTGTAAAATATCAGGATGGGCTTGAAAGAGAGTGAGGCAGTTTAAAAGCAAATCCCCAAAATCCATTGCATCTAGGGCAATCAAACGTTGTTGATAAGTGTGATAAGTATTTAAGGCTTGAAGAGAGATTTCATCGAGTGTGTGGTTTGAGGTGATTTTTTCAGGGATCAATCCTCGATCTTTCCACGTTTCAATATAGCCTAAAACTTGTTTGCAGATATCTTTTGCATGGGGTAGATCTGCGTCTTTCAGGATTTGCTTAATGAGGCGCAGCTGATCATCTGTATCGATGATATTGAAGCGTTCTGAATACCCAAGTAACTTTGCATGACGGCGTAAGATACGGGCGCTGATAGAATGAAATGTGCCAAGCCAGAGACTGCTTGCCATGTGTCCAGAGTGTTGGGCTATCCGTTCGCGCATTTCGCCCGCTGCACGATTGGTGAATGTGACCGCTAAAATTTCAGAGGGCCACGCTTTTCCTTCATGTAAGATGTGGTTGATGCGATGCACCAGAACACGTGTTTTTCCGGTTCCGGCACCTGCTAAAACGAGGAGAGGGCCATCAAGTGCTTGGACGGCTTTTTTCTGCTCTGGGTTTAGGGCACTCAGATGGTTTGGTTCTGGGGAGGTTTCAACGAGGATGTTTTTAGGCGGTTGATTCATGCATCTTGAAGTTGGTTAAGAGCCGACGCAATGCGATGGCAGGCTGTTTTAATGAGATCATCACTGGTTGCAAAGGAAAGACGCAAGTGACCGGGTTGTCCAAACGCAGTTCCTGGAACAGTGGCAACTTTTACCTGTTCTAAGAGGTAGGTGCTTAGATCTATATCGCTTTCAATGCGCGTGCCGGTTGGTGTTTTTTTTCCTATAAATGTAGAAACATCCGGAAAGGCATAAAATGCCCCTTGAGGAACCTGGCAACTAAGGCCTTTAATGGTGTTAAGTCCGTCTAGGATAAGGTCACGGCGTGTTTTATATGTTGTTGTAAATTGTGGCAAAAAGTCTTGAGGGCCTTCTAATGCCTCTAAAGCAGCATATTGGCTTGGGGTTGTGGGGTTAGAGGTGCTTTGGGATTGTAGCTTTTTCATGGCTTGAATGAGAGGCGCAGGGCCTGCAGCATATCCAATGCGCCATCCCGTCATGGCATATGCTTTGGACACACCATTTAAGGTGAGCGTTCTTTCTTTTAAATCTGGAGCGGCATGGGCGAAGCTATAAAAGCCAGCATCTTCAAAGGTAATATGCTCATAAATTTCATCTGATAAGATATGAACGTGTGGGTGCTTTCTAAGAACAGTGGCGAGTTTTTCTAGGTCTTCGCGGTCGTAAACAACGCCACTTGGATTGCAGGGTGAATTGAGGAGAAGCCATTTTGTTTTAGGGGTGATGTGTTTTTCCAATAACTCTGGGGTGAGTTTGAGAGACGGGCAAAGAACTTCTACAGGAACGCCTTCTGCAACAAGGGTCATGTCTTTGTATGAGGGCCAATACGGCGTGGGAATAATGACTTCATCTCCAGGATTGACTGTAGCCATAAGGGCTGCATATAGGCCAAATTTAACCCCAGGTGTGACCATGATTTCATTTAGTTCATAAGAGAGGGTGTTTTCTGAAAAGAATTTTTTTTGAATGGCTTTTTTGAGAGCTGAGATGCCATCTACGTTGGAGTATTTTGTGTACCCTTGTTCAATCGCTTCATAGCTGGCTTTCTTGATGTTTTCAGGTGTGTCAAAATCAGGTTCTCCGGCGCTTAGGCTGATGACATCAAAGCCTTTTTCTTTTAGCTCATTGGCTTTTTGTGTCACAGACAAGGTGGCGGAGGGTTTTATGCTTTGAATGCGGTTTGATAAGAAAGACATGGATGACCAATTATTTTTGAGCATAATACCAAAAATCAGACTGTTTTCCGATTAAAATATTTGAGCAGTTTGGAATTCTTTTTGAGCTTTTGAGTCTGAGAAGAAAAGCATTGAAAAGTGAGCGGGGGTGATTCAGAATAAAGCAATTTTTTGAGAGAGTTATGCCTTATTTTCGCGCTATTATCTGGACATCTATCGTTGTGGTTTGTTTGATTGTTTTTTCTGTTGTTTTGCATACAAAGTCAAAACCACGAAGAGAGGCTTCTGCGCCTGCAGCAGCAACTCAAACAGGGCAAGCGCTTATTGGTGGGCCTTTTAAGTTGATTGATCAAAAGGGGCGTGTGCGAAAATCTAGTGACTTCCAGCATAAATATCTTTTGGTTTATTTTGGATATAGTTATTGCCCGGATATTTGCCCAACGGCGTTGTATAATATGACTGAAGCGCTGAAAAAATTAGGGGCAAAAAAAAGATCTATTCAGCCAATCTTTATCAGCATTGATCCATCACGAGATACAGCAGAACAGCTTAAGCTTTATATGGAAAACTTTGATCCCTCATTCGTGGCTCTAACAGGAAAAGAAAAAGACATTGAAGCGGCTAAGAAAGCGTATCGTGTCTATTCGAATAAGGTGGATCCAGAAAAATCAGGAACAACGGACTACCTCGTTGACCATAGTTCTATTGTTTATTTCATGGCACCAGGTGGTGAATTTATTACACATTTTAATCATGAGACGCCTCCAGGTGACATGGCGCGCGTGATTTTGAGCCATTTGACATGAGAGTGATTAACGGCGTTGCCTTTTAAAGAGTGACCTGGTATAGGTTTGCCTTATGACTACTATGACATCAGAAACTGTTTTAATTTCTTTTCCAGATGGAACTCAGAAACCTTTTTCTAAAGGGGTGACGGGGGCAGACATTGCGGAATCCATTAGTACTGGTCTGCTTAAAAAAGCATTTGCCATTGAAGTGAATGGTGTCCAGTGGGATTTAACGCGGGCGATTGACGCTGATGCCACTGTTAAAATTATTACACGTGATGATGAAGAAGCGCTTGAGCTTATCCGTCATGATACAGCGCATATTTTGGCAGAGGCAGTGAAGGAATTGTATCCTGAAACCCAGGTGACTATTGGCCCTGCCATTGAGAATGGATTTTATTATGACTTCTATCGAGAGGAGTCCTTTACACCAGAAGATTTAGAAAAAATTGAAAAGCGTATGGCTGAGATTGTCGATCGAGATGAGTCTCTGGAACGGCAAGTTTGGGATCGTAATAAGGCCATCGACTATTTTAAATCGATTGGGGAACAGTTTAAAGCAGAGCTTATCTCAGATTTACCGGAAGATGAGCAAATTACCCTGTATCAGCAAGGGGATTTTCTAGATTTATGCCGTGGGCCTCATGCGCCTTCCACCAAAAAGATTGGAAAAGCCTTCAAGCTCATGAAATTAGCTGGAGCTTATTGGCGCGGCGATCATACGCGGGAACAGCTGCAACGTATTTATGGAACAGCGTGGCGCACTGAAAAAGAACTGAAAGCTTATTTGATACAATTGGAGGAAGCTGAAAAACGCGATCACCGGAAATTGGGTCAGCAAATGGATTTGTTTCACTTCCAGGAAGAAGCGCCAGGTGCTGCATTTTGGCATCCCCGTGGTTGGCAGTTATATTTGGGTTTGCAGCAGTATATTCGCCAAAAGGTGAATGCGGTTGGGTATCAAGAGGTGAGCACGCCTCAACTTTTGGATCGTAAGTTTTGGGAACTCTCTGGTCATTGGGATAAATATCATGACCACATGTTTGTTGCGCGGACTGAAGACGAACGGACTTTTGCCTTGAAACCAATGAATTGCCCATGCCATGTGGAGCTTTTCAAGAAAGGCATTAAAAGTTATAGAGAT
Source organism: uncultured Holosporaceae bacterium (assembly GCA_964351045.1). GTDB lineage: Bacteria > Pseudomonadota > Alphaproteobacteria > UBA7879 > UBA7879 > UBA7879. Next base: position 8,530 of record CAYGMA010000035.1, read on the forward strand.
CTCCCGTTGAGATATGCTGAATACACCCCGTTGCATCGGTATGAGGCTTCAGGTGCGCTTCATGGATTGCTCCGTGTGCGGGCCATGGCCCAAGATGATGGGCATGTTTTTTGTACCCCTGAACAAATCCAGTCAGAGACAAAAGAGTTTTGTACAATTTTATTTGAGGTTTATAAAGATCTTGGATTTAAAGATGTGGTGATTAAGTTTGCAGATCGCCCTGAGAAAAGAGCGGGGTCTGATGAAACGTGGGATCAAGCAGAGGCAGCTCTTAAAGGAGCCATTGATTCTTTGGGCATTTCTTATGAGTTGAACGAAGGAGATGGCGCTTTTTATGGGCCGAAACTGGAATTTTATATTAAGGATGCCATCGGGCGCTCTTGGCAATGTGGAACGTTGCAGCTCGACTTTGTGATTCCTGAGCGTTTAGGCGCTAAA
>CAYGMA010000036.1:0-7304 GCA_964351045.1 uncultured Holosporaceae bacterium
GGATCCTCTAATTCCCGATAAATGGTTAAAGATTTTTCCATCAAATCTATCGCCTCTACCAAAGGGAGAACAGGTCCTTCAATCTTCCACTTTTTTATAGCCTCTTTAAGTCTGTGACTTTTCTCAAACGACAACACGTCTAAGAAATCCAAAAAAGCTTTTACATCTATTTTCTTTTGCGCTAACTGATAAAAAGACTCCAGAATAAGGTGTTTTTCCAGGCTGTCTAAGGCTATAAGAGATATCAATGCATGAGACAGCCCCCCTGCTTTTTGGCACAGCTTTTTCTCAAATCCTAAGTCAATGAAATGCTGAACTAGATCTGATTGCTGTCCATAAAAGAGCAGAACGGCTAATACCAGTTCTTTTTTGTAGGCGCTTTTCTTTTCAACACAAAATTGAACATCACGCGCCACTGAATCAAAGGCTGCTAAAGGATATCTTTTGAAAAACAACTGCTGAGCGAGATCCGTCTCTTTTAAAAACAAAAGCCCTTTTTCCGGAAAATTTCCTTGAAAAAATAGCTTTTTCAACTCTCCTCCAATACGCTCAGGCGATAAATGCACCAGATTTGCTTGAGCACATAAGGCAAAAAGTTGCGCATCTGGCATAAATCCAAAACGTGATATAAATGCTGCTACACGTAAAGCTCTCAATTCATCTTCTGGGAACGTCTCTGCGCTCACAGCTTTTAAACGCTTTTCCAGTAAATCTTGCCTTCCTTGATATGGATCTAAAAAAGATTCAGAAAACCAATCATACCCCATGGCGTTTATGGTCAAATCCCGACGCGCCGCCGCTTCTTTAAACTCTAGAAACGGCGCCAACTGCACATCAAAATCTTGATGCTTGTGTCCAGTTTTTTTCTCAAGACGCGGCAAAGCTATCTCAAGCTTTCCTGTTGTATAAACGCCATAAGCGCGTCCAACATAAGTAAATCCACCTATGTCGGCTAAAATTTCCTCTAAGTCTTTCTGGTCGATATCATACACTTCAACATCGACATCTGACGTTTCTTGTTTTAAAAAATAGTCACGCACGACTCCACCCACAAAGACAGGGCGCGCACCTCTCGCCTCAAAAGCAGCGAACAGTTTTTTATAGGACTCTATTTTTTTGCTCAAAAAAGAATGAAGCGACTTAAGTTCAGAAGAAGATAAACTTTTAAACGGAGAAGATGGAAGAGTCATAAAAATAGCAAAAACCTTTGTTATCTAACTATATCTCAAATGAAAATCACCAGCAATAAAAGGCTTTAAAGCGCTTAGCCACTATGAATTCCCTTTACTTCATCTCCTTGGATTGTCATAGTGGCAAAAAACACGTTTTAGGCTCATGAAAAAAGTATCAAATTGGATGAAAAGAATGTCTACTCACCCAAAAGCTCCTTGGGTTATGGCAGGGTTTTCTTTTGCAGAAAGCTCTTTTTCCCTCATCCCTCCAGATCCTATGCTTATAGCCATGATGATTGCCAATCCTAAACGGGCTTGGTTTTTCGCAACGCTATGCACTGCTTCTTCTGTTTTAGGGGGCGTTTTAGGCTATGCCATTGGGTTTTATTTATTTGAATCCATTGGGATGGCTATTATTGATTTCTACAACCTTCATGACGCCTATGAAACTTTTAAAAGCTGGTTTAGCCGTTATGGGTTTTTGATAATTGTCATAAAAGGGTTAACACCCATACCTTATAAAATTGTTACCATCACATGTGGAGCCATTAAATTAGACCTTACCACCTTTATTATTTCCTCCTTTATTTCAAGAGGAATTCGGTATTATGCAGAAGCCTTTATCATCTGGAAATTTGGGGATTTCATTGCCGACAAGCTCAAGCAATATGCCATTCCCTTGATCATCATCACACTCATCTTAACAGCGTTAGGATTTGTTGCGCTGAAGTATATTGTTTAAGCTTCCTACTTCTCAACACACGTTGTTAAGTCATATTCCTCTCCACCACACACATGCATGATGCTTCCACCGCCTGATGTTTTATGCGCAATACACACTTCATTTTGTATGGAGCTTGCCAAAGGCTTTTCACACGAATATTTGCTTGGCCCAAAATACTGAGTAGCACCTAAATTAGCACAAATTTTTTCACAATCCGTATCTTTCGTGCATTCAACATATCCTTGCGCTGTTTGAAGAGCTCCAAAAAACACCAAACTTAATGTGTAAAACAATTTCATGATTATTCCTTTGTTTCTGGATTACCACAAACAACTTGATGAACTTTTCCGTCAGGGTAATTTACGCCCACACAAAAATAGTCTCTAGAACTTTTTCCAAATGCACAAGATGGCTGGCAAGAAAAAGCAGAGAATTTTTCTTGATTATTTTTACGTTTACAAAATGTTTCACACGTTTCGACTTTACCCACCTGACACGCCTTGTAAGCATGACCAGTGGAGATAACAAAAACCAAACCTAAAAAAAGAACAAATCTCACATCTCTCTCCCTTGTTTTTCATTTATCTTAACAGCCTTTGGTTTATAAAAACACCCTCTCTTTATTTTTTCATAGCTAACGGGTGGTGTTTCTCCACTGTCTCAAGCAATTTTTCCTTCATCACATGAGTATAAATCTGCGTGGTCGATAAGTCGCTATGCCCAAGCATTTTCTGAATGCTGATAAGGTCTGCTCCATGGTTTAATAAGTGTGTTGCAAAGGCGTGCCGGATTACATGAGGCGATACCAAGTCTGGATCAATCCCTGCTTCTAGGGCCAATTTTTTTAAGAGCTGCCCAAAGCGTTGACGGGTTAAATGTCCTTTCTGACTGATAGACGGAAAAAGCCATGCATGTGTTTTTGGTCCTTTTAAAAACACGCCTCTTACTCCCATATAAGCGGCCAGTGCCTTTTGCGCATGAGATCCTAAAGGTACAAAGCGCTCTTTATTGCCTTTTCCTCGAATCAACAAAACATCAACTTCTTTTGTAAACGAGGCATAAGGCAAAGAAATCAACTAAGACACACGCATGCCTGTTGCATAAAGAATCTCCATCAAGGCAGTCATTCTAATGCCTTCTGGACTTGTATCTTCATAAGCAGCGGTAATTAAGCTCGTTATCTGTTCTTCAGATAGCACTTTAGGCAAGCCATTGACGTGCTTTGGCAAATCCAATTTGTTCGCCGGGTTATCGGAGCGAACCCCTTCTATGACTAAAAACTGAAAAAAATTACGACATGCTGAAATCAAACGCGCCAAAGAGCGCGGTGAAAGCTTCTGATCAAAGAGATCAGCAACAAATTCTCTTAAGTTTTCAAGGCCAAGCGTTGCGACATCCACTTTTTTTTCAGCTACATACGCGCCCAATTTTCTTAAGTCCCGTCGATAAGATTCAAGAGTATTAGTCGATGCATTGCGCTCCACCATCAACATTTCTTCAAAGCGTTCCAGCCAAAGATCAAAGGGTTGTGTTTCCATAGAGTTAGTTTAAAAGAGATTTTCAAAAGGAAGAAGAAAAATTTATAGCATTCTTCTCATAATCTCAGTCCGTTAAGCTGTTTTTTCTGAATATTTACACAGATCATAAACCGGACATCCTTGACACAAAGGCTTCCGGGCTTTACACCGATATCGCCCATGCAAAATGAGCCAATGATGCGCATGAAGCAAAGAGTCTTTTGGCAAGCGCTTTAAAAGTTGCTCTTCAACTTCTAAAGGATCTTTTCCAGGCGCAAGCCCTGTACGATTGCTCACACGAAAAATATGCGTATCGACTGCCATGGTTGGCCATCCAAAAGCCACATTCAACACCACGTTCGCTGTTTTCCGCCCCACACCCGGCAGAGACTCAAGTGCTTCCCTATTCTCAGGCACGTTACCGTCATACTTCTCCACTAAAATATGAGCCCCCGCTATCACATTCTTGGCTTTGGAATTATACAAACCGATGGTTTTGATATGTTCTTTTAAGGCAGCCTCTCCAAGATCCAGCATTTGCTGAGGCGTTTGAACTTCTTCAAACAAAGCCTTTGTAGCTTTATTCACCCCCACATCAGTTGCTTGGGCTGAAAGCAGTGTTGCAACAAGTAATGTATAAGGATTTTTATAATTTAGCTCTGTTGAGGGTTCTGGGTCTTCCACACCTAAAATAGCAATAAACTCTGCAGCTTCTGCCAGCGTCATTTTAGGCGTTTTTCTCATAGCAAGACCCTATTTATCAGCAGAACCCCAAAGTTTCTTTGCCTTTTGCCAAAATCCATTGACGCTTGGATGATGTTTCTTCCCATCAATTTCGCTATAAAATTCTGACAAAATATCTTTTTGCTTTGTAGAGAGCTTTGTTGGAATTTCAACAGCTGCTTCAACAAACAGATCCCCATGGCTACCGTACCCATGCACAGGCATTCCTTTCCCACGCAATCGGAAAACTTCGCCAGGTTGGGTTCCTGCAGGGATTGAAACATCCAAAGACTTTCCATCTAACCCACAAAACTCTTTTTTAGTCCCTTGAATGGCATCAATGACAGTTATGGGTAGCTTGCAATGCAAATCATTATCTTCTCGCTCAAAAATCTCATGGGGAAGCACAGAGATAAAGACATAAAGGTCACCGTGTGCTCCATTACGAGGCGCCGCACCACCACGCCGCTCAACTCTTAGCCTACTATTATCAGGGATTCCCGCCGGGATTTTAATGGTCAGCGTCTTACGTTTCTCAACAACTCCCTGTCCACGGCATGGCTTACACGGGTTTTTAATAATGCTTCCCTTCCCTCGACAAGAGATACACGGCCGCTCAAGCATAAAAAAGCCTTGCTGAACACGCACACTTCCAGCGCCGCCACACGCATCACAGACTTTTATATCCGCCTTTGATTCAGAGCCAGATCCATCGCAAGAATCACACTTGGTTGGTGCATTATATGTAATTTCTTTCTCAACGCCCGTGTATGCTTCTTCTAAAGTGAGCTCCACCTCATATTTTAGATCCTCGCCTCGTTCTTGTGCATGAGCAGAACGTCCACCAGAGCGTCCATTTCCCATAAAATCCCCAAAGACTTCTTCAAAAATGTCAGAAAATCCAGCGCCAGAAAATCCAAAACCACCTTGACCTTGGCCAAATCCGCCTCCAGCGCCGCCATTTTTATACGCCTCATGTCCAAGCTGATCATACCGTGCACGCTTTTCTTCATCACTCAAGGTTTCATAAGCTTCTGATAAAGTCTTAAACTTTTCTTCAGCTTCTTTATCTCCTGGATTACGATCAGGGTGGTATTTCATCGCTTTAGTTCTGTAGGCTTTTTTAAGCTCTACTGCTGTAACCGTTTCGGAAACACCTAAAATAGTATAATAACTTTCACTCATAATTCTGATTGTTTCTTTTCTTTATTGCGCCTTGTGGATGTTTTATGAAGGTCTTGCGGTTTTGTCAATAACTGCGCATCCTCAGCTATAATTTCGTAGCTGCTTTTCGGATGAAATATATGTTTCTCAAATAAATAAAAATCCCAAAAAACTGGCCCACCATAAACACAGGGTCTCTCTTTAAGCACGCATAAACAAATAAAAGAATTCCCCCACCAAGGCTGAAATACCAAAATGCACGGGGAATAACTGATTTTTTATGTTTCTCACTATAAATCCACTGAATTAAAAAACGAGACATAAAAAGCCCTTGCCCTGAAAACCCTAAAATATAAAGCCATTGCTCATAACTCATAAACACGCACCTCCGGGTCATATCGCTTCAACAACCACCGCACACCAAAAATATCAACAAGGCCTACCCATAAACGGTCAAGGGTTCCATAGTTTGATGATCCAGCGCCCCGTGGCCGATGAGAAATTGGCACGGATAAAACAGGCTCACCCACGCGCCGTGTCATAGACGGAAAGTAGCGATGAATATGATTAAAGAAAGGCATATTTTGAAAAAGCAATTTCGAAAATATTTTCAAACCACACCCTGAATCCGGCGCCGTGTCTTTCAAAATCCATTGACGAAATTGAAAAGCCCACCGGGATACATAACGTTTCACACCTGGATCTTGACGTTTTTGACGGTGACCGATCACTAAACCCTGGCATTTCTGCTCTTTAAAAGCCTGCACCATCAATGGTATATCCGCTGGATTGTTCTGCCCATCTCCATCAAGCGTGATAATAATGTCATACTTTGACTGATCAATGCCTGATTTAAGCGCTCGGCTTTGCCCAGCTTGTTTAGAATGGCGTAAGAACTTAATAAGCGGAAATTTCTTCATAAGCTCTTTAACGCGATCAGCCGTTGCATCAGAACTAGCATCATCCACAAGCACCAATTCATAAACTTGCCTCAAATCCTCGCTAAAAATAGCATGAATTTCCCGCACTAAGCTTTCTATATTCCCTTCTTCATTATGGAGAGGAACAACAACAGAATACATAAAACAACTCACTTCTAAGTTAAGCCCAACCTACTGAATGAAGCAGGTAAATTCAAGCGCTTGTTTCTTACTCATTCCTTAACAGGTTCATTTTCTTGCTTTAAAGTTTTTTCCTAAGAAAACAGGCCGTCCCTCAATTTCACCGAGTTTAGACAAGCTACTAAAAAACGGCTTTAAATAAGAATCTGTATGTCCCGTGTAAATTAAAAACGTGCCAGGAATGCTTTTTTGGCGAGAGAACGGACTTACTTTATCAAAATGATCATGGGGCACTCTCTCACCTAAAAACCATTTATCGACTGATCGATAAGAGGTATAAAACCTTCCTAAAGCCGCCACACATCGATGCCCTGTGATTAAACGTAATAGCTCTCCAAGCTGCTCTTCTTGTTTTTTAAACGCCTCTAATTTTTCCAACGTTCTATGATAGGTATGCCCCTTATAAGAAAATCCAAATAGGGTTGATGACGCTTTATAATCAACAAGCAACGCTAATCCAAGCACCCCCACAACCGTGTTTGTTATTAAAATCCATTTTAACCTGTTTTCAGTGCATCGATAACTCACCAATAAAACAGCTCCCAATGCCATAAAAACGCCCCAATTTACATTCACTTTTGCCATCAATGCTTGAATGATCATTGCTAGAAAAATAGGCCAAATGAGGCAATGTAAGAAGATGTCTTTATCTGAACGGTTTTTCCAAAGGGCTGGCCGGAAAAAAGCAATAAAAAACAAAGGGCCGAATAAAGCAGCCTGCCCAAGGATATATTCCAATGCCTTGAGGATGTGAAAATTTTTGCCATAGGATTGCAATGCAATGTTTGAGTGCGCTGTATGATGAAAAGTTGGAAACCCTTGAGATAGCTGCCAGTATAAATTAGGGCTCACAACAAAAAATGCCACACCAAGCATGATCCAA
>CAYGMA010000036.1:7314-8881 GCA_964351045.1 uncultured Holosporaceae bacterium
ATGATCCAAAACCCTGATTGATACACTGTTTTTCGCGAAACAATACTCAAAAAAAGAACAAAACTTAGCGGCAAAAAAACAGCAATGTATTTTCCTAAAAGCGCCACTCCTAAAAAGGCACCTGCAGCCACCCAATCTCTTCTTTTATTAAGCTCATAAGCGTGCCACATAAAATAACCAGCGCATGCGCTAAAAAGAAGCATGGGAACGTCTGTTGTCATCAAAACAGAAGAGAAAAAAATTCCTGGAAATGTTAAGTAAATAAGCCCAGCATAAGTGGCCTTCTTCTCACCAAAAAGAGCCTGAGCCCAAAAATATAAAACAAGAGCTGTCAAAGTATGACAAACCGGAGATCCAACTCTCACCCAAAAAGCTGTTTCTCCACCAAGTGACGTTGTGAACGCCATTAGCCAGCTGGTCAGAGGAGGTTTTGAAAAATATCCCCAATCAAGCGTTTGAGACCAAAACCAGTACTGGGCCTCTTCACAGTCTAAAGGCAAATTTGTCACGGCTAAGAAAAACACCCTTAAAACCAAAAGGGCGAATGCAAGAATAATAAACCTCAAAAAAGCTTGTGATTTCATGCCAAGACTGTATAAACAATTAAAGTATGAGTAAAGTTTTAATTACCGGTTCTGCAGGATTTATAGGCACACACTTAACGCGTTTGCTCTGCTCGCAAGGGCATTCAGTTATAGGAATCGATAACTTCACTCCCTATTATGACGTTAACCTAAAAAAAGACCGCCTAAAAACGCTTGAAGATCTCCCAAATTTCACTTTCTTAGAAGGCGACATCACAGACGAGCCCTTTTTAAAAAGCCTCATCAATAAACACCGCCCCACAAAAGTTGTTCATTTAGCAGCTCAACCTGGCGTTCGTTACAGTTTTGTTGATCCACATTCATACATACAAAACAATTATGTTGGCACATTTACTTTGCTTAACGCTTTCAAAGAACAGCCCTTAGATCATTTCTTGCTAGCCTCTTCTAGCTCTGTTTATGGAAATGTAGAGAAAGCTCCTTTTTCTGTAGAAACACATACCACAGACCATCCTATTAGCCTTTATGCGGCAACAAAAAAAGGAACAGAAGTTCTTTCTTACACCTATGCCCATTGCTACAAAATGCCCATCACAGCCTTACGCTTTTTCACCGTTTATGGCCCATGGGGGCGTCCAGACATGGCTGTTTATAGTTTTACAAACAAACTACTAGCTGGAGAACCTCTAGATATTTACGATCAAGGCCGCCCTTTAAGAGATTACACCTATGTGGATGATATCATAACGGCTGTAGGAAAGCTTTTAGAAGCCCCAAAAGAAAAAACATATGATATTTATAACATCGGGAATAACTCTCCTGAGCCTGTCTCTCAGCTTATTTCATACCTAGAAGAGCTTACTGGAAAAAAAGCAATTTTAAACCACAAGCCACTTCCTCCAGGCGACGTCAATAAAACCTGTGCAGATATCACGCCTTTAAAAAAGAAGATTGGATTCACCCCGTCAACACCGTTAAAAAAAGGGCTTGAGAAATTCATAGAGTGGTATTTCAGCTACCAC
>CAYGMA010000037.1:0-8783 GCA_964351045.1 uncultured Holosporaceae bacterium
CTTTCATAAGCATGCATCCTTTATGAATTTATATATTATTGATATTTTTATTATTTACTTAAATTTGATTTTTATCAATTTGTTTTGGCAACTGAAAATCCATTTTCCGGAATGGTTTGGATCCGGTTGCAAGCAATGCGCACAGACACCGCCCATCATACATTGAAGAGAGCTGGCTTGAAGCAAAAGAATTTTTAGGTTTTTAGCCTGAGCATGTTCTTTGATTTCGGGCGTTAAGGCCTTTTTAGAAATTAAAAGCGTTGTCGGTGGTTTGCGCGCTTCTAAAAGCTGAGAGAGCTGAAATTCTTTTTCTAAAACAGCATTTGCTGATTGTGGGGCAGAGGCAGACAATTTGAAGGTGGCCAATTGGTTTTGTTTATTTAAAGCAGTTGCAAGAGACAGGGTATAAAAATCTAGAGGATTTGAAATAACCTGAACTTTTTCCTCTTCTCGAAGCTTCAAGGGTGCACCAATAGGCCCTAAGAGATACACCTCCTCAGGTAAAGAAACAGAAATTGATTGATGAGAATCTTTAAGGTGAATAAGGCATTTAAAGGTGCCTTTTTCTTTATTAACCTCAAGAGGTGTAATGGCCTTTCCATTGAGGAAAGTTAGAAGTGAGTGCGGGTAGGCTTGAATTTTATAAAAGTGCCCAAGTTGATAGTGTTTTACATGTGCAGGCGCTTTGATATGAAGCTCTAGTATATGGTCAGATGCGAGATGTGCGTGAGTGATTTTTGTTTTGAAGGTATCTGCGTAAGTCGAAAGATTTAGAGAGGTGTGGTTTGAAAGGGAGTGTATGTGTTGACTAATAATAGGAGCTGCTTGCTTTGCGCTGGCCATGGCTTTAACCACGCTGCCTTCATAGGTTGGGTGCAGATCTCCAAGAGCTGTTATAGCCTTTCCTTCTTCAGAGAAATGTACAAAGAAAGGTTGAGGCGCTTTCGGATTTATTGAAGGGTGTTTTTCATTTTTTTGAGAATCATAAAAGGTTAGGGGAATAGAAACTTTTTCTTTAAGTACTGGATCCTCTTCAAGAACGGTGGTGTTTGGTTTTGTTCCAAGAGCTAAAAAGAGTGTTTTTGCAGGAAGCGTTTTCTCTTGATTGGTTTGGGCGTTATGGACAACGAGGCTGGTTAGGTGATTATCTTTTGTTTCCCAGGATTTTAAGACAGTATTTTCTTGGATGATAATGCCTTCGTAGAGCGCATTTTCTACTTCATGTGGGCTTTGGCGGTAGCTGGGAGAGTCTGCGAGAGGCTTGCGGTATAAAATCGTTACCCCACCCCAGTCTTTCAGGTGTTTTTTTCTTTCTTGAGACGTTTTTGCTTGAGATAAGAGGCCAGCATGCTCTAGAAACTCTTTTAAATCTTCAGCACTTATATGAGAAAGAAGGTCAGGATTTTTTTGATGAATATTTGAAAGCTGCTTTAGTTGCTCTTCATAGGCGGCTAAAACTTCTGTGGCGGTATCAATAGCTGTAAGGCCTGCGCCATAAATATAAGCAGGAAGTTTGATTAATCGTTTGAATTTTTTGTTTTTAAAAGAGTCAAAATGCAAATCCATGAGCAGATCAACACCCATTCGAACACCGTTAGGCATTTCTGAAAAAGGGAGCATATGAGGTTTCCCCGCGCCGGTACATAAGCTGATATGATCTAATCCTGCGTTGAATACATCGTTACTTGTTAAAGTGCGCCCTAAACGAATGCCGTCTGCTTTATGAAATAAGGGATTGCGTTCTAAAATAAGGCGGATTACTAACAGAAAATTCTTCTCCCAGCGTGCCGTGATGCCATATTCCATAACGCCGCCAAATCCTTTAATTTTTCTGTTTTCTAGAGGAGAGAAAAGAGGGTGAATGTCTTCTATGAGAGAGGAATCAGCAGATACAAGATGAGTAGGGAGGGGATCTATTTTTAGCCCTTCTGCCACAAAAACTGAGTGTCCGAGACGCATGAGGTGATGAGCAAGTGTGAAACCAGCAGGGCCCGCGCCTGCAATGAAAACAGACCGGTTTGTTGGAGGGAGAGGTAAGGGTGCCTCTGCATTGAAAGGATTCCAGCGTGTTAACAGACTATAAATCTCAAATCCATAGGGTAAATCTAAAACATCTTTGAGGAGACGTGTTTCTATTTGAGGAACATCTACAGGAGTCTGGTGTTGGAAAATGCAGCTTCTTTGACAGTCATTACAGATCCGGTGTCCGGTAGCGGCTACAAGAGGGTTGTCAACCATAACGAGTGCGAGAGCTGAAAACAGGTGACCAGATTCTATAAGCTGAATCATTTCTGATATTTTTTGGTCTAAGGGGCAGCCTGTTAAAGGAGGCACGTTTTCTTTTTCAGGGAGGCCTGTTCGGCACGTATCTTTATCGCGGAGATGACATTTAAGACAATACCCAGCTTCTTCCATCATATAGGCATCGGATCTACCAGGATCGGTTAAGTTAAAACCCTGACGATCAGTTTGGGTGTTAACAGGGCAACTCCAAGTGCCATCGTTTGGAGAAAAAGGACTTTTTGCGTGTTTATTGAGATGGTGGCCTTCTTTTGTGCTTAACTTGTGGAGAACATATTGTGTTTCCCAATAAAAAGTTTTCGGACATGGAGCCTGTTTAATGAGTTTATGGTTCACATGTTCTGCAAAAAGGATTTCATCTTCCTCAAAAGAAGGCCCGAGTTCTTTAGAAAAGTAGTCAACAACAGTGGCATAAGATTCTTGAGGAGAAAGAGAGGGAAGCCTTAACACATACCGCTGAATAAAGTCACGTCTGAACTTTGGAAGTGCATGAAGGCGTGCGTATCGTTGTTTTAAGGCTTTTACAGAAAAAGATATATTGAATAAATCCTGCACAAACAGCTCAAAATGAGAGGCTTTTGTCAGATAATCCAGAGAGCCAGATGTTTCAGATAGACGTCTTAAAAACGTTTTATGAAGGTTTTGAAGGCCTTCAAGGGTGTATAGAAGTTCTGTTGAGGGAGATGGAAGCGGGATGTTCTTTTGGGACATTTACTGCTTAGGCCTTTTTGTGGTAATCCTAAATAAAACTTAAAAGTGTATTATGCCATACTCTACCCTAAATCAACATGAGATTAAAAATAAGGTTGTTTTTCTGCGCGCAGATTTGAATGTTCCTTTTAATGCAGCGGGGAGGGTGTCAGATACCAGCCGGTTAAAAGCGATTGAGCCAACATTGATGAAGCTTGTGAAAGGCGGAGCTAAAGTTGTTTTAGCTTCACATTTGGGGCGTCCAAAAGGAAAAGAAGATCCAAATCTCTCTATGAAAAAAGTCTTACCTGCTTTAAAAGAGGTTTATCCAAGTGTGTCTTTTGTTTTTTCTGAGGATTTAACGCCAAAGGACTGGGGGTCAGAGGCTCAAAAGCTTGATGCTGGAACTGTTCTTTTAACAGAAAACTTAAGGTTTTTTTCAGGAGAAGAAAAAAATTCTGATGCTTTTGCGCAGGAGCTTGCAGTGGGCGTGGATTTATATGTGAATGATGCCTTCGCGTGTTCTCACCGAGCACATGCTTCTGTTGTAGCTATTACGAACCATCTTCCCTCTGTGATGGGAGAGCTATTTCTTCATGAAATTTCTTGTTTGGAAAAGCTGTTAAAAAAGCCAAAGAGGCCTATGATGGCCCTTATTGGAGGGGCTAAGATTTCTACAAAGCTAACGCTTTTAAGAAGCTTAATGCAGAAAGCGGATCATTTAGTTGTTGTGGGGGCGATGGCAAATACATTGTATTATGCGATGGGTCTTTCAGTTGGGCGCTCTTTAGTGGAAGAGAGTTTGTCAGATGAGGCAAAATCTTTTTTGCGCGCGGCCAGAGATCATGCCTGTGAAGTGTATATTCCTCAGGATGTTGTTGTGACAAAAGAAATTTCTGAGACGTCTGAAAAGCGTGTTTGTGTGGCTTCTGACGTTGGCCCTGATGATATTATTGTTGATGCTGGGCCTGTTTCCATAGCGGCTATAAAAGAAATTTTAGATGACTGCAAAACAGTTGTTTGGAACGGCGCTTTGGGCATTGCAGAAATAGATCAATTTTCAACAGGAACCACGGAAATTGCAACTTATATTGCTGGTAAAAAAGGGAAGTCTTTTACGAGTGTTGCAGGGGGCGGTGATACGCTAGCTTTGTTAAAAAAGGCGCATGCTGAAAATGGGTTTACTTATTTATCAACAGCTGGTGGGGCTTTTCTTGAATGGCTTGAAGGGAAAAAATTACCTGGCTTGGAAGCGCTGAAAAATTAAAAAGGCACTGAAAACGCTTGCTTAAATAAAGAAGTTTTGCTAAATCCTGAGCATGGCCGTGCGGTCGTGGCGGAATTGGTAGACGCGCAGCGTTGAGGTCGCTGTGGTAGATAATACCGTGGAAGTTCGAGTCTTCTCGACCGCACCATTACTTTGTTTCTAAGAATTTTTTTCCTAGTTTTTCTGCGCTCTCTAAAACATCTTCAAATTTTATGGTGGGGTTGAGTTGTTTCATAGACGTTATGGTGTCGTTTTTGAGGCCACACGGGGTGATATTTTTGAAAGGTTCAAGATCACACGTTACGTTTAGAGCAAACCCGTGAGAGGCTATCCATTTTCGCACTTTAATGCCAATGGATGCGATTTTTTCTGAAGGTTGATTTTTTTGCTGTGTCCAAATGCCAATTTTTTCACGGTGCGCGCTGGAAGGAATTTGGAATGATTTTAAAATAGCAATCACGTATTTTTCTAAAGATTGGATGTATGAATGGATATCTTTCTGGTGTCTTAAATCGACCATACTATACCCGATGAGTTGTCCTGGGCCGTGATAAGTGAGTTTTCCGCCGCGCTCCACTTGATGAAGAGGAATGGAAGAGGCGTTTTTAAAGTCTGAGGAAGCGGTTCTTTTTCCAGCGGTATAGACTGGATCATGCTGTAAAAGCCACAAAGTTGGCGGGGCTTTTTTTTCCAAAATTTCAGAAACGCGCTTTTCCATGCGTTCTAGGGCTTGAAGATAATCGACAGGCTCTTTTGAAATCCAAATATCATAGAGAGGGGGGTGTTTTATGCTCATCGTTTCTTTTTTTGTTTTTCTATGGACTTTAAAACCTTCATTGAAACCTATTTGTTCCTAGCATATACTCAAGGGAAAGAATAGCAAACAGTATCATGAATAGACTTCAAACGCTAAAAATTCCAGGGTGGTCTAGCCTCCTTTTGATTAATGTTTTTTCTAGCTTTTCATATTATGGCCTTAGGGCGGTTTTGCTTCTTTATTTGATGCAAACATTAAATATTGACTACCAAAGAAGTTTAGAGATTTTTGCTGCGTTTATTTCACTCCATTTTGTAACACAGGTTTTGTGTGGATGGCTTTCTGATCGCTACATAGGAAACCAAAAAGGGATATGGATTGGTGGAGTATTGTTTTTGATAGGGGGGATTTTTTCACTCTTTTCAGGATCCTTGTTTAACTTTTCAGGAATTGTTTGTTTTATTTTGGGAACAAGTTTGAATCACGTTAATATCATTGCCTTATTTGGAAAGCTCCATGAAAAGAAAGAGCAATTAACAGAATCGAGCTTTACCTTTTTAAAGGTAGGCGCAGAGATGAGTCTTTTTTGTGCCTCTGTTTTATTATCTTCTTTCTTTGAGATTGTAGATTGGAAAAACATCGTTTTATTAATCTGTGCATTTTCTGGTGTTTTGTCGTCTGGACTGGCCTACCTTTTGCGACACCAGTTTGGATACCATGGAATCAAGCCATCTGTTGCTTCAGAAATTGAAAGTGGGAGAGGTGGAGATCTCTTTACTGTTTTATTTTTTCTTCTTACGGGGTTTGTTTGTGCCTTTTTATTATGGGATAATACGTGGTTAGAGGTCCTTGTGCCTGTTTTTATGGCGGCGAGTATTGCTGTCGCTTTTCAAGTTGCGCTGATTAAAAAGTTTTTCCCGTCTATGATGGTTGTGCTTGTGTTGTTTATTTTTAACATTCTTTTTATCTCATTATTTTATCATGCGTCTTCTTTGTGGGTTTTGTTTGTTAACGGGAATATTGATCGATCTCTGTCTTTTTTTGAGGGAACTGTTTTTTCTGGTTTTCAAGCATACTCTGAGGTTCCGCTTGTTTTTCTGAAGACATTAAATTCTTTTTTTGTGGTTTTGCTCGGTATTGGTATAGCATTTCTCTGGCGCTATAATTCTTTTTCAAAAAAGCTGCAAACACCTTTTTCTAAGCTAGCGTTAGGCTTTTGTTGTACTGCAATTTCTTTTTCAATTTTAGCTTTATCAAAACAATATGCCTCAGAAGAAGGCGTGGTTTCTGTTGCCTGGTTTTTTGGATCTCACTTCTTTTATGCTTTAGGCGAGCTAATGATTTTACCAATAATGCTTGCTTATTTAGCGCGTGTTGTTCCGCGGGAAAATATAACATTTTTAATTGGTATGTGGCTTATGAGTGGAGCTATTTCGATCTATGCAAATAAATATTTTACAAATCTCTTTATTTTTGATTCTTATAAGCCGCTCTATAACAGCATAGAAAGCTTAAACCAATATAGTGATGCTTTTGGAGTTCTTTCTTGGGTGAGCTTTTTGATCGCGCTCATTGCGTTCGTGTTGTCTTTTGTCTTCCCACGTTTTTTAGAGAAAAATATTAAAGAGCAATAGAAGTTAGCGTTTTTTTGGTTTGGATAAACTGCTATTAATGCGGTCTTTCGCAACGCGAGACATCCTGAAACTTACGACATCTCTTTCAGAAATGGTTGTTTCTTTCATTGTTTTTGGATTTCGCCCAATACGTGGCTTTTTGTGTCGTGTAAAAAAAACACCAAAGAGAGGAATCTTTACTTCTTTTTCAGTTTTTAAGGATTGGGTTATTTCATTTAAAATAACTTCTACATAGTCCACTGCTTGCGTTCTAGGTAAAGAACATTTTTTTCGAATAGCTTCGCCAATTTCTGCGCGCGTGACTGTTTTATCAGACATTATAGATAATACCCCTGTTAGTTAATTTAGCCTCTTTATGGGGATAGTCTAATATGAATGAAACAAAACGTCAATTCCTACTGGAATACCTGCTTGGTCTATCTACCAGCGGATTAAGGAAGCACCCCACGAAATGCCTGCTCCAAGCGCATCCATTAAGATAAGGTCTTGTTTTTTAAGCATTTTGTTCTCGTTGGCGAAATCAAGAGCCAAAGGGATAGAAGCCGCAGATGTGTTTGCATGCTTAGAAACTGTTTGGACAATTTTACTTGCAGGTAAATTCAGATGATCTGCTGTGGCTTTGATGATGCGTTCATTCGCTTGATGAGGAATAAACCAATTAATGTCTTGCGCCGTGAGTTTGTGCTTTTTAAGCATGTCTTCTGCTGCTTGGGCGAGTTTTGTGACAGCTTCTTTAAAAACAGTACGACCATTCATGACAACTTTTCCAGAGTCGAGGGTTTGACCAATACCGCCATCTGTGTACAGAATGTCACTTAGAGTGGCTTGGTTGTAGGTCTGAGTGTCAAGAATGCCTCGTTTTGAATCCTCTGTGCGGTCTAATAAAACACAGCCAGCTCCATCTCCAAATAAAATGCATGTGCTGCGATCAGACCAATCAAGCAATCGGCTAAAAATTTCTGTTCCGATGATTAATGCTTTTTTGATGGAGGGGTTGTTTTTCATAAGAGCATCACCAACCATTAAAGCTGTAATAAACCCATTACAAGCGGCTTGCCCAATATCTAACGAAATGCACTGATCTATTTCTAATTTGCGCTGAATAAGAGAAGAGGTTGATGGAAACGTTAGATCTGGAGTTGATGTGGCGCAAATAATTAGGTCAACATCATTTGGAGAAATCTCTGCTTTAAAAAGGGCTTTCACTGCAGCTTCAGCTCCTAAATCAGAGGACATTTGGTTGGCATCTGCAATATGGCGCTGTTTAATACCCGTGCGTTGTACGATCCATTCATCACTGGTTTCTACAAATTTTGAAATATCATCGTTGGTTAGAACTTTTTCAGGGAGATAAGACCCAGTACTCATAATGTAGGTATTTTGTGTCATGATATTTGGTGTGTTTTTAATTTATGAAGAGGACTTTAAGCTAAATGGGATTGGCATGCAACCAAATCCCGTTCAATTTGTGCATTGAACTCATATTGATTGAGTTTATAAGCAACCTCAATTGCGTTTGCGATGCCTCTAGAGGAGGCACTTCCATGGCTTTTAATAGCTAACCCATTTAAGCCTAAAAACATGGCGCCATTATATTTTACGGGGTCAAAATGATCGCTAAGGCTGGAATGGCTTTTTGAAGAAAACTTTTTATATATTTTATAGAAAAGATTATTCTGAATGGATTGTTTGAAGACGCTTGCTATCATAGAGCCAATGCCTTCAGCTGTTTTAATGGCAACGTTTCCAGTAAATCCATCAGTTACAACAACATCAGCTTTTCCTGCCGGGATATCATTTCCTTCAATAAATCCAATATAATTTAAGACAGAAGTGATTTTCTTTAACTGAGCGTGTGCTGTGTGTAGTTCTGGTTTTCCTTTTAGCTCTTCATGACCGATATTTAAAAGACCAACTGTAGGAGACTCAATGTTTAAGAGGTCTTTTGCAAAAATATTTCCCATGATGGAAAATTCAACCAACTGGTTAGGGGTGCAGTCAATGTTTGCGCCCATATCTAACATGACGCATTTGCCTGAAATAGTTGGGAAAGTTGTTGCAATGGCCGGACGAGAGACGCCAGGAATCGTTTTGAGAAGAATCGTTGCTAAAGCCATGTATGCGCCTGTATTCC